>JAUMYH010000157.1 GCA_030528745.1 Bacteroidota bacterium | reverse complement strand
CACAGGCTATGCCGAAGCCGTAGAGGTAACCTATGACCTTAACACCATCAGTCTGAAAAAAATCCTACACCTATTTTTCTTAACCATTGACCCGACAAGCCTCAACAAACAAGGTAATGACCAAGGAACCCAATACAGAACAGGTATCTATTACCTCAACCAACACGATAAAATCATCGCCGAAAGTTCCTTAAAGCGATTAGCAAAGCTCTATCAAAAACCATTAGTGGTTGAATGTGAGCCTCTTAAAAATGTTTTCGTCGCCGAACAATGGCATCAAGATTATTTGAATAAAAAACCCAATGCCTATTGCCATATTCCTTTCGGTGCTTTTATAATGGCCAAACGTAGCAATCCCATCAAATTGGCAGGTAAAAAGCGAAGTATGAAAAATTTTATAAAAAAACTTTATAAGCGATTAAATCATTAAATTATTGTTAAATTCTTTTGTTAAAGAAATATAAGTTGTACCTTTGCCACGTTAAATCAATTAATTATTTTTCACCAATGAAAAAAACCATTTTTAGTTTCATTACAGTTACTTTAATCGGCGGATATGTATCAGCCCAAGACCTACCTGCAAACCCAGCACCTGGCAAATGCTACGTGAAGTGTATCACAAAAGACGAATTTCGCGAAGAAACCGAAACGATACAAATTGCACCAGCTTACACCAAATTGGAGGTTGTTCCTGCAAAATACAAAACCATTGAGGAAAGAGTTCTTGTAAAAGAAGCTAGCAAAAAACTAATTTATGTGCCTGCTGTTTATGAGACAGTAAATGTTCCGTATGAGAAAAAAGAGGCTGGAAACGTGTTGAGCGTAGTTCCTGCTGCTTTCGGAAATGATGTGAAAACCTTGGAGGTGTTTCCTAAAACTTCTGGTTGGGAGTATAAGCATTTGGATAATTGTCCGTCAATCAATAAAGATGCCTGTGTTACAGCTTGTTTCGTGGAGAGACCTGCGCGTTTTGAGAGCATCAATATTGTAACTTTGACCAAAGATGCTTACACTAACGAAACAAAAACGCCTGCTGTTGAGGCAAATTTCAAACGCCAAGTGGTAAAAACACCTGCTCGTGTTGAGGAAGTAGAAATCCCTGCCGAGTATGCTACCATCAAACGAGAAGTAATTGACACGCCTGCTACTACGCGTAAAGTTGAAGTTCCTGCACAAACAAAAACCATTACCAAACAAGTGTTAACCAAAAAAGGTGGCGTAACAGTTTGGGAAGAGGTTGATTGTAAGTTGTTGGAAGCTAATTTGTTACCCGTATTTTACGAGTACAACAGCGCTAAATTAACGAAGGCTTCTGAAAAAATCATTGACGATGTATTGTTGCCTTTGTTAAAGGGTAAAAACACAAGCGTAGAGATTATGTCACACACCGATTCTCGCGGAAATGACGAATACAATATGTCTCTTTCTCAACAAAGAGCCAATGCGGTAGTTAACTATTTGGCTACAAAAGGTATTCAACGTTCAAGAATGGTTGCCAAAGGTTACGGCGAAACTCGTTTAATCAACAGATGCGCTAATGGAGTTCAGTGCTCTGAGGAAGAACACTACAAAAATCGCAGAACAGAATTTAGAATTCTAGGACAATAATTTTTGGAATCTATTTTT
>JAUMYH010000156.1 GCA_030528745.1 Bacteroidota bacterium | reverse complement strand
ATAACACCGATTACCTAAAAGAGATTATTCAAAATTTTTCGTGCGTTTGACCTATCACTAACCTCGAAAGAGGAAATGAAAAACTTTTTAGAAGTTTGGAACTTCTAAAAAGTTAGACTTTAAACGTTGAACATTGAACCTATCTTAATTTTTTTACAAACAAGGAATTACGATTTTTGTCTTGATTTATCTGTTCTAATTACGCAATCTACACTAACTCTCCATATAAATCAAACTCTTCAGCATCGGTAATTCGAACATTCGCAAATTCTCCTATTGAAATATAGGTATTTTCTGCCGATACCAGCACCGTATTATCTACATCTGGTGAGTCAAACTCGGTGCGACCTACAAAGTAATTTCCTTCCTTACGATCAAAAATACAACGATAGATATTCCCTATTTTTTCTTGATTTTTCTGATAAGAAATTTCGGCTTGAATATTCATAATTTCTTCAACTCTAGCATTTTTGACCTCTTGAGGAACATTATCCTCAAGTGTATAAGCTGCTGTATTTTCTTCGTGAGAATAGGTAAAGCAACCCAAACGATCAAATTTTTGCTCAATAACCCACTGTTTTAATTCGTTAAATTGCTCTTGTGTTTCTCCTGGATACCCCACTATCAACGTAGTACGAATAGCCATATTAGGGACTTTTTCTCTAAATTTATCCAACAACGCATTTGTTTTCTCGTAACTAGTACCCCTCTTCATTGATTTTAAAATATCAGAATTGATATGTTGGAGCGGAATATCTATATAATTACAAATCTTAGGTTCTTGTCTAATAACATCTAACACATCTTCTGGGAAGCCTGTAGGAAAAGCGTAGTGTAAGCGAATCCATTCTATCCCCTCTACTTTAACCAATTCTTTAAGCAAATCAGCTAAAGCTCTTTTTTTATACAAATCTAATCCGTAATAGGTCAAATCCTGAGCTATAAGTATAACCTCCTTGGTTCCTCCTTTGGCAAGTTGTTTGGCTTCCTTAATTATTTTTTCTATCGGTTGCGAAATATGTCCGCCTCGCATCAGTGGAATGGCACAAAAAGAACAAGGTCTATCACAACCCTCCGAAATTTTGAGGTAGGCATAATGTTTGGGAGTGGTAGTAAGCCTTTCGCCTACCAACTCGTGTTTGTAATCTGCCCCCAGATGTTTCAGAAGTATTGGCAAATCTCTAGTACCAAAATACTGATCCACATCTGGAATTTCTTTTATCAAATCTGGTTTGTATCGTTCTGACAAACAGCCAGTAACAAATACTTTCTCTATCTCTCCCCTATTTTTTGCCTCCACAGCATCAAGTATTGTATTGATTGATTCTTGTTTGGCATTATCTATAAATCCACAGGTATTAATTACTACAATATCGCCTTGTTTTTCGTGTACAACCTCCTTACCATTGGCTTTTAATTGTCCCATCAACACCTCCGAATCGTATACATTTTTAGAACATCCGAGTGTTATAACATTTATTTTTTTTCTGCCTGTAGATTTAGTTCTCATATAGTGCAACTATGATTAAGGGTGCAAATTTAAGTAAAATATCAGTACATTTATAAATAAATAACGTCAGTTCGATTTAAGCGGCGATTCTTTTTTGCTCAACGATGTCTTGATGCAAGTTTATTGAAGGTTTTTTATCGAAAAAAGAAAATG
>JAUMYH010000155.1 GCA_030528745.1 Bacteroidota bacterium | reverse complement strand
ATAATTTTTGTACTTGAAAATCCAACGATTGAACAGGAGTTAGTTGCCAAAGGTTTGGAGAATCTGAAGCGTTTCGGAACAAGTGAGGATAGAACAAGAAAATATTTAGAAATAATAGACAAAACTATAAAAAAAGTAAGTGAATGATGAATAAATTAAATGATGCTCTACCAAAAGATGTAAAATCATATCGACCAGATATAGATGGACTCAGATGTTTGGCTGTTTTGTCCGTCATATTATTTCATATTAACCCTAAGTATATGCCTAGTGGTTTCCTTGGAGTTGATATTTTTTTTGTTATTTCAGGTTATCTGATTACTTCTATTTTGTATAGAGAAATGAGTAATCAACGTTTCTCATTTATAGATTTTTATAATCGTAGGATAAAAAGAATACTACCCATATTTTTTGTAGTTATATTCGCTGGACTTTTTGTTGTGTGGAATCTTTTTCTATATAAAGATATGTACAGTGTTGCCAATTCAGCCATAGCTTCTGTGTTGTTTTTGGCAAATATATATTTTTCAAGAAGTCCTGAGGGTTATTTTGATTCTTCTGTTGAAGAACGCCCTTTTGTACACATTTGGTCGTTGTCAGTGGAAGAACAATTTTATTTCATATTTCCATTGTTGTTACTTTTGATGTTTAAAATAAAACCTCTAAAAAAATATAAACTAAAATTTATTTTGTTTTTGATAGGAGGGTTAATTGCTTCACTATTTATAGACTTGATAGAACTGGGTATGAATTTAAATATTTATTATTTGCCTCATTTACGAATGATTGAAATGATGACAGGTTCTTTTTTGGCTATATACCGTTCTGAACGAGGTAATAGATTAAATGTAAAACAATCAAATATACTGGCTTTTTTTTCTTTAACACTTTTGTTAACTTGTCTTTTCTTACCTAATTTTTTTGTTTTACCTCATTTTCCGGGTTATTTGTCTTTGTTCCCTTGTATTGCTACGGCTTTATTAATTATATCTAATGAAAAAGGGCGAATTATCACAAAACTTTTTTCTTTTCCTATTGTGGTTTGGATAGGTAAAATTTCCTATTCTCTTTATTTATGGCATTGGTTAGTTCTTGCTGTATTCCGTTACTTTTTTGGAGTTGGAGAACTATCTACTACTAATGTATCAATTGTAGTGTTGCTTATATTTGTTCTTTCCGTTTTTAGTTATTACGCCATTGAACAGACAACGAGGTACAATAAAATGAATTTCACCAGAAGTCTTATATTATTTTATGTAATTCCTTCAGTAGTAGTTTTCGTAATTTGGTTTAAAATGCAAGATGTAGTACATTCTAACTCTGAATTAGCATACCCTGCGGAATGTCACGAGAAGTTGAATGGCAATCATTGTACATTAGGAGACATAGGTAAAGAAGAAAAAACAAATATTCTATTTATTGGCGATAGTTTTTGTGGACATATAGCACCTTTTGTTGATACCGTTGGAAAAAGTGAAGGATGGAAAGCACACCTGCTATCAGCCGCAAGTTGCTCTTGTTTATTCAATTATGATATTACGAAGGATTTAAGTTCAGAGTTGACTAAAGGTAATTGTTTGAAAATGAATCAAATATTTGAAAATAAATACAAAGACTATGATATTATTGTTTTTTCTGAAACATTTGAAAATAGAATAGATTTATATGCTGATTATATTTCGACAAAAGAGCGAACAATACAGCATTTAT
>JAUMYH010000154.1 GCA_030528745.1 Bacteroidota bacterium | reverse complement strand
ACTTCCGATGTCAGCTGATGATCTTGATAATAAAACATAGACGAATAGCTGAAATCTGGGCTGTAATATTCTAATTGGGTGAGGTTGCCCTGCTGGTCGTATTGGTAAGTTACCTGCGAATGCTCCTGACCTGTTGTACGATACAAAGTCCGCTTGACAATGAGGTTTTTATGGTACGAAATATCTTCGGTAAAAAGCTGATGCCCCTGAGCGTACATATACCTGTTTAGGAGGTTTCCGTCTTTGTCGTAATGATATTGTTGTTTAGTTTCTTCCTGATTTTGAGCGTTGTAATACACCTCCTCTACTAATTTGTTTTGCTCGTTGTACGTATATATGCCTTTTTGAAGAAGTTCGCCTTGCAAGTTGGTTCGGTGTTTGTGCGTCCTTTTTCCCTCTGAATCAAAGAAGTAGTTCATTTTGTTGTTGAACTCCCCTTCGTAGAAGACTTGTATTTCCTCAACTTGATTTTGTTGGTTGAATTTGGTAATACCCTCAACAAACACATCTTCATAAGCCGTCAGAATTCCTTTGCCTCCCTGTTGCCGAATATCTGAAAAAAAGAGGTTGAGCGACACCAGATATTTTTTTAGTTCATTGGTTCGTTGCTCCTCTATGTCCGGAAAACTTATACGAGTTTCCACCGATTTTACGTTTCCGTTGAGTTTAAAATCGCTCGCGTATTGACTCTCTTGGGCTGTGGCAAAGCACCCCAAAAACACAAACAGATTTGTGATTTTTTTTCTCATTTTTTGGATTCTTTACAGCACTCAAATATACGATTTTCTACCTTGCTACCAAACATATCTGCTTAAAAATCAGAAAAAATCATTAAATCCTCTACCGAAACATTACCAACCCGTTTAAAAAATAAAAATGTCGTTACTTTCTAAAAAATAGATAAAATCTTCCTTTTGACACTTAACCTCCATTTATTTATTTTAGAAATCAAATGTTGAATATCATTTTTATTTCCATTGTCAATAAGAATTAATCCTAATATTTGGGCAACACTTAATCCAAAGAGGGATTCTGTTTTTTGATTTTCTATGTCTTCCAACTCTTCAAAAATAGGTGCCAATTCTTTTCTATGTCCTAATTCAGCACAAATCCGATACTTTACATATCCGTTATATTTATGTTTTTTTAACAATTCAGTTAATTCATTTGTTGAATAAGAATGATATTCCTCAATTCCTTGTGAAAAAAAATAGGTTTTCCAAAGATATTTTTGAATTCTTTCATATATTTTTTGTTAGCTTGAAAAATATTATCTTTGATACAAAATGAGGTAAATCTTCCCCCAGCCCCTTCCAAGTGTTTGAATTCCTTGCGTATTCCTTACGTAAATATCATAATCTGTACTCTGAACCCTTTTTCCTTTGTTTTTAATACATCTGAAACATTGCCCAATTTCCTTACCCCAACCCTCTCCAAAGAAGAGGGAGCTTTTTTTGGTATTTTAAGGAATTTTTTAATAACACGTTTGAAACATTACCATCCATTATCTTCTATATCCATAAGTAGATATTCTTGTAAATTACCACTAACCTTAGTACCGCCATACATTAATTCAAAAGGATATATTTGTTCTTTAAATACTGCTATCCCGTCAATATAAGATAAAATATCCGACAATGTTTCTGTCATAATCATTTTAACGAATTCGTGTAAATTTTCTTTATCTATTTCATTTAGTGAACTATATAAAAGTTGAG
>JAUMYH010000153.1 GCA_030528745.1 Bacteroidota bacterium | reverse complement strand
GATAATTCCTTTTAATTTTTCAATTTCCGTTTCAAGTCGGTGTACTCGAAGCACATCGTATTTACTTAACGCTTCAAACCCACCTTGTTTTTCAATGTCTTCCACATACTTAATAGAAAACCTCCGGTGGCTGCCGACACCCTTATCAATAAGCGCTAGTAATTTCCCATCATCTACTGCACTTGTAATGGTCGAAGGCGTGGTATCCCACCGCAAAGCCAACTCTTTTGTAGATATTACTGTTTTTTCTGCCACTAATTACCACCGCCAATCAAATACTCGACAACGATTGCCATCTACTCTTTTTGTGTTGCTAATTGTTCCTAGCAGTTCATTTACTCTTTTGGTAAACTCTGAATGGATTAGGTCTGTTTTTTCGCCATTTTCTTCTAAATAACTTAGGTAATCATCATATACTTTGCCGGTCGGACAACCGACCACATCGTACTTTGCCAAAAAACCAAATAATAACTTATCTCTATTCGCCTTTTGTGTTCCTTGTGTTTCTTCTGCGAAGAAAAACCTTGCAAGGCTAACAATATAAGGAAGCCTGTTTTCCGGCACTTTGGCGATAATATCAATCAGTCTTAACCGTTCTTCTTTCGTCAAATCCTTTTCCCTTTGCATTAAGTAGTTTCTGTTTCTCATTGGAAATCTCCTATTTCTGTCATCTTAAATCTTCCTCCTTTGAAACATTGATTGCTTCCATTTTGATTGCAAAGTCCAATGCTTCTTCTAGTTTATTGTATGGGTATCTACCGGCATCTATAAGCAAATCCTTTAATTCATAAATTAAATCCTCTTTAAGATTGAGTAGTATCCGAAGCCTTTTCTGTGCTAAGATTTTCTCTATGTTCATTTGTTTTCTCCTCTCTCATAAAAGTTGAGTAAATTAGAATAGCCGTTCATTGATTTTATCTTGTAAAAGTTCAAGGATTAATTCGCACATTGGAATTAACATCTTCCTGTGAGGATGACCTTGGACTTTTACCTTTAATAACTCCACTTTCCGAATTGCTTCTTTTCCGTTTTTACTATTTTGGATTAATTCATCCAGATAATTTTTTAATAACAATTCATTGATTGAAATGAAATATTGTGATATATTGTCCATTCTTCTTTCTCCTTTCTAGTTATTATTTATGTTCTTGTTTCTGAACTTAGAAGACAAAAAAAATACGCAGGTATTTCCGTAACAGGAAAATCTAAGAGTTTTGAACACAACAACATTTCTTTACTCGAAAACTCCAAAATGTTGTTTAGCCTTTGACTTAAGCTAACTCTCCCCATTCCTAATGCACTTGAAAAATCTCCCTCTGTTCCGAATTTTTCTTTTATCCTACCTCTTAATTTACTATAATCAAATAATACTTCCACTTTTCACACCTCCTTTCCGTTCTTGTTTCTGAACAAAATATATCATACTATTTTTTTCGTGTCAACCCTTATTTTCGATTTTCTGAACTTTTTTATTTTTTTTTGCATATTTCTGTTGCATTTTCTGAACAATATGTTATAATGAAATCAATCCAAATTAGAAAGTAGGTGAAATTAAATGGATACTTTCTCAAGTAGATTTCAAAAGGCATTAGAAATTAGAAATATGAAACAAGCAGAAATAGTAGAAATAACTGGAATTGGAAAATCCTCAATTTCTACTTATTTAAGTGGTGAATATGAGCCAAAGCAAAGAAATATTTATAAGATAGCAAAGGCATTAGATGTATCGGAATCTT
>JAUMYH010000152.1 GCA_030528745.1 Bacteroidota bacterium | reverse complement strand
TGGTCAAAATAGCAGCTATAAAACTTTTATTGAATAAAATTTAAACAGGGTCTTAGTGTCAATTCTCCTTTTTTAAGCATTCCTAAATCTTCATATTCTTTGATAATTTGCTTAATAGAATTATCATATTTACTTCCTCCTATATTTCTTAAATCCACTAAATCATCTTTTAATATGTCTTTGAATGCTCTATTTTTGTCTAAAATAGCAGTTTTAATTCCTTTTGCTTTATAAGTTCGAGTTAATTGGTGTTCATTATGAGGGATAGCTATTGCAATACCATCATTTTTAGGTAAAAAGCCTAATTTATCTTGTGGTATATGATGAATATCAATACCATCAAAACGATCACTTAATTTCTTTAAATCTATATATTTTCCTACTTGACCGATAACTACTTCAAGTCCAAAAATATCAACAAATTTATTTACATCACTTACATAAGCATAAACATTTAAGCCTCCTAACAATCCAATAGGGTCTTGGCTTATGTAACTTCCACTATTAGGGTCGTAATATCTAAATCTATTGTAAGCAAGTTCAGTTTCTTTGTCGTAATACTGCCCTTGGTATAAGAAATTGCAAAAGTCTTTGTCGCCTTTTTCTTTTCGTACCCTGCCGTAAATGTCTAACTCACGTTCCCAAATTAAATTTCCACTTTTATTTTAACCACATAGGGACATAGGTTTTTTGATGGATTGAGAATGCTATCAATTCATCTTCCATCTTATCTTTGAATATTTCTTCATTATCATATTAATCTCTTTTAAGGTTGTATCAATCTTTTTTTTGCTAAATAATTCTTCTATATTCCGCAAATTTATTGATATTTCCTCATCATAAGAAAGTAATTTTATTTCTTCAAAGGTTTTTTGAGGATATAAAATTTTTAAAATATAAAAGAAATCAAAAAAAACTTTTTGATTTAGCAATTCATTTGTAGTAATTGCTATCGATAAAAAGCCTTTTTCTATTGAAAAATAAAAAATAAGTCCTATTGTTTCATTGACGCACTTCAAGGAAGAAAACAAAGAGCCTCTATTTTCAACACTTTCATTTACATATCCTTTATCATATAAAATTCTATATTCTTTAAAAATTTTGTCTTCTATATCTAACATCGTTACAAGTAATTTATATCCTATCTTTGTGAAATACTTATTTACAAATTTTCTTCAAAGACCATTGATTTTTCCATTGATAACCATTTCTTAGTAAAAAATCTATTTCTTTTTCTAAATACGAATTAGGTCGTATATTATTCTTACTTACATTTAACAAAATATCGTCTCCTCTATCTGTTATTAGTTTTAAAAATTTTTCATTCAAAACCCAAGGGTCTGTTACTTTTTGCACTTCATCCCACATATCACCAATGTTAAAATAGTTGGCTTGTAACCTTATTGCTTTCTGAATATAGGACTCAAAGTTCTCCCCTAAGTTTTTTCTTGGAAAATGTCCTAAAACAGTAAGATTCTGGGAATTATTTGTATTTTTTAACACTACTTTCCAAGCTTCGTCTAAAATATTCAACCCAAAAACATCAACTTGCGTATTACTATCAAAAACATACGCGTAAAAATTAGGGTTATTTCCCAAAAGCCCTATTGGGTCTTGGCTTATATAAGTCCCTGTGTTACAATCATAATACCTAAACCTATTGTAACATAAATCTATTTCACTATCATAGTACTGCCCAAGTTGCCTAAAAGGTATAAACGCCTTATCACCTTGTAACTTGCGT
>JAUMYH010000045.1 GCA_030528745.1 Bacteroidota bacterium | reverse complement strand
ACTTAACAAAATAGCCGTATAGTCATGTATGGCTATTTTTGTTGAGTAAAAACTTCAAACAACAACTGCCAATCCGAAACGGCACCACAACCTGTGAATCCCTCATATTCAAAGGCTTTTTGTACAGAATCCATATTCAAACTGTCTTGTGTTACACACAAGGCTATTTGTTGCCTATACAATCGGTCAGCCAAATATTCTTGTTCGGTTTGCCCTGGAGTAGGCACAAATAAGGCTCTTTTTTGCATCTGTGCCAAATCCATTATGGTCGTATATCCCGAACGCGATATTACAAGACTGCTCTTTCCTATCAGTTCCCTTAACTGATTGGTATTGGCATAATTATAAATAGACATCTTATCTTGTTGCACTATGGTTTGTTCCTCTTCTACAACACCCCTCACCACAACCACCTTATAATCAGAATGTAATAACATTTTTAACAATTTTTCTTCCAGCAAACTACGCTGTGGCTCAGGCCCTGAAAGCAACACCAACACATCGTATTGCTCAGTATATTCTTTATAAGACCATCTGCTGAGTATCCCTATGTAACGAGGTGTTTTTTTGTATCCTATCGGCTTGGAAAGTTCGCCTGTAAAATTGTTCTTTCCCTTATAATCTGGTATCCAACATTGGTCAAACCTATTGACAAACCACCTATTGACAAAGGTTGCCATTTTGGTAAAAATTCCAAAGCGGATTGTGAGTTGATGTGTCAGAAATACAGAAGGTACTTTCCGATGATACACCCCAAATCTATTATCGGATATAATTCCCTTAATCTGATATTGCTCTACGATGTCCTTTGTCTGTCTATGTTCTTGGTTTACAGCCTTCCATATCTTAGGCAACTGCCCCAGCATTTTAAATTTGAGCAAACCTCCCCTCCTGCTATAACGTATCTGATACGCACACAATTCTACAAATACGCCACGAGGAAATTCTTTTTTTAACAACAACAAAGCCGCTCCGTCCGATGCTATAATGGGCGTATAGCCATATTCGTACAAGGCATTGATTATCGGAATACTACGCGTGGCGTGTCCTAGCCCCCAATTAAGTACCGCCACCAATATATTTCCTCTGTGTTGCATTCATTTTTTTTGTAAATATAACTATTTATTTAGAAAACAAACAAAAAAGTCTTTTCTATAGCTAAAAAAGTTTGTTTAACAGCCCTCTTTTTAATCAAAATAATGATTATCTTTGCCTTAAACTCGTAATTATGCTTCATCAATACCTTGATTCTACATACCTCAAAACAGCCTCGCAAGATGGCATCACTGCTCAAGAACATCTGAAAAAAAACACTTTCTTTATCAACGAGGCAATTCGTGAACGATTCAAACTGATTATGCTTCTGCCAGAAATGGTGACTCACGCCAAAAGCCTTATCAACAAAGCCCAGTCCGATGTACTTGTTGGCACGGTGATTGATTTTCCGTTGGGGAATGCCACCACAAATGAAAAACTACATCAGGCTCAAAAAGCCCTTGATTATGGTGCTGACGAACTTGATTTTGTGATTGATTACAAGGCTTTTATTCAAGGGAATATCTCGAAGGTAAAAGACGAACTCATCACCTGCACACAACTGGTTATTGATAATGGGAAAACCGCAAAATGGATTATCGAAACCGCTGCTTTGGATAACGAACAAATCCAGCATTTATGTACCCTTATCAAAGAAACAATATTAAGCCATTTTCCAAATCAAGACACCTATTCTGATGTTTTTGTAAAATCATCTACTGGATTCTATCCCACGCCTACCAATGTGCCTAATGGGGCTACTTCGGAAAACATCAAACTCATGCTCCAATATGCCCACCCACTACCAGTAAAGGCTTCAGGTGGCGTTCGCAACAGACAACAGGCTCTTGAATTAATAGCTCTTGGAGTAAAACGCATCGGCACTTCGTCTGCCAAAGAAATTGTCGATGGAAAAGATACCCTCGGCACATACTAACCGCCTTGGCAAACAGAAAAATACATTTCTGCAGAACGCCTCGCTTGTATCGTGCTATTATTCAAAGGATTGCATTGATACCAATTTGGCATAATTTCCGTTTTTTGTCAATAATTCGTCGTGAGTTCCTTGCTCAATTATCTTTCCGTGTTGCATCACTACTATAATATCCGCCTTTTGTATGGTCGAGAGTCTGTGTGCTATTACTACAGAAGTTCTGTTTTGCATCATCTTTTCGAGGGCATCTTGCACCAAACGTTCGCTTTCGGTGTCTAGAGCTGATGTAGCCTCATCTAACACCATAATTGGAGGATTTTTAAGCACGGCACGAGCTATGGATAGACGTTGCTTCTGTCCTCCAGAAAGTTTGTTTCCAGCATCGCCTATATTGGTATGAATGTGTTTTGGCAACCTTTCTACAAATTCCAAAGCATTAGCTATTTCCAAAGCTTTCAACATTTCTTGCTCTGTTGCATCTTGTTTGCCTATACGCAAATTATCCGCTATAGTTCCGTTGAACATGATGCTGTCTTGAGTTACCAAGCCCATCAATTCTCGCAACGATTCCACAGTAATATCCTTAATATCAACTCCGTCAATCTTAATTTTACCGCCAGTTACATCGTAAAATCTCAATAGCAAACTCGCAATGGTACTTTTTCCAGAGCCTGACTGCCCCACCAGAGCTATGGTTTTGCCTCGATGTATTTCCAGATTAAAATCGGTAATCACTTCCCTTTCATCATTATAGGCAAATTTTACCCCCTCAAAGGTAATTTTTTCATCAAATGTCAATTTGTTTTGTGCTTTTGGAACATCGTCTATAGGATTTGGAGTTTCCATTACCTCAAACACACGTTCTGCGGCAGCCATACCGTTTTTCACTTGATAAGACGCTCTAGAAATGGCTTTGGCTGGAGTCAGAATCGTATAGGAAAGACCTATGTAAGTAATAAAAAGTGAACCACTTAGCGTTTTATCAACCAACACCAAATTTCCGCCATAGAACAGCAATACCGATATGACAACAATCCCCAAAAATTCCGAAAACGGAGAGGCTAAATTATTTTTTTTGCCTATTTTGTTGGACAAATGATGTAGGCGTTGGGTCGAATCCGAAAAGATTTTTTCAAAATACTTTTCTGCATTAAAACCCTTCACGACCTTGAGTCCGCTAAGGGTTTCCTCCACTATTGATATAAGATGCCCTCCTTCTTGCTGAGCCTTAAGTGATTGCCCTTTGAGCGATTTGCCTATTTTAGATATAATAAACCCTGATATAGGTATAAACACAAACACAAACAAGGTAAGTTTCCAACTGATATTAAACATTACAATCAATGAAAAAATGATAGTCATCGGTTCTTTGATTATCAGCTCCAGTATGTTGAAAAAAGAGTGTTGCACCTCGCCCACATCACCAAGCATCCTTGCCATTATATCTCCTTTGCGTTTTTCGGAATAGAACGAAATGGGTAAGGATACTATCTTCTGATACATCGTTTGTCTGAGGTCTCGCAATACGCCATTTTTGAGTAATGTAAGCTGTTGTAGCCCTAAAAAGTTAAACAAATTTTTTAACAAAAAAGTAATTATTACTAGTGATATGGTCAATAATAAGGCTGCATTTGCCCCATACCAATCCGATAAATAGGTAATATAATAAAACAATGTCCCTTTCAGATAAGACACCACGTCCATTATGCCTGTATAGGTTGGCAATTGGGTTACCTTTTCAGTATTTCCGAACAGAACGTCCAGCACTGGGAAAATCAACACCATACCCAAGGTGCTAAATAGTGCATACAGTATATTAAACACCACATTGAGTACAATATGCCTTTTGTAAGCCTTGGCATAAGGTATTATTTTTAATAAATTCTTATTCATCTGAAAGACTACTTCGTTTTTGATTTTACATATTCACAACTATCCAAGTTGTAATTCCGCTATTATTTGTGCTATCTGAGCATCAATTTCCTTATCTGTAACCTCCAGCTGCTCTACGCTGTCTATCTGACGATTAAGACTCATATAAAATTTGATTTTCGGCTCTGTTCCGCTAGGTCTAGCACATATCTTGGTTCCATCTTCAAGATAATAAATCAACACATCTGATTTTGGTATCGAAATCTCATATTCTTGATTATCCATCAGATTTTTGGCTATTGATGTTTTATAATCTTCTAACATTACTACCCTTTGACTGGCTATTTCGGTCGGAGGATTATTTCTGAGGTTTTGCATCATTTTATTTATTTCTGCGGCTCCATCTAGTCCTTTTTTTGTCAATGAAATTAAGTGTTCCTTGTAATAGCCATAATCCAAATACAAATTGAGCAACTCCTGATACAACGAACTTCCTGCCATTTTGGACTGAGCTGCTATCTCACACACCAACAACGCCGCACCAATAGCATCTTTATCTCTTACCGAATCGCCCACCATATAACCAAAACTTTCCTCGCCTCCTCCTATAAACTCCATATCAGGAAAATCCGTGATAAACTTTGCTATCCACTTAAATCCTGTCAGTCCGACTTTGCATTCCACGCCATAAGCATCGGCTATATCGAACATCATTGGCGTAGATACTATGGTTGAGCCTACAAACTGATTGCCATTCAATTTGCCCATACGCTTCCATTGTTCTAACAAAAAAGCTGTCATAACAACCATAGTCTGATTGCCATTGAGCAGTACTATTTCACCTTGCTGATTTCTGACTCCTACGCCCAACCTATCCGAATCTGGGTCTGTACCTATGACAATATCAGCCTTATGTTGTTCAGCTAATTTTAACGCCATTGCAAAGGCTTCTGGCTCTTCGGGGTTTGGCGATTGTACGGTGGAAAAATTACCATCAGGAACAGCCTGTTCTTCTACTACATACAGGTTTGAATATCCTGCCTTTTTTAATACTTCGGGCAATATCTTTACCGATGTTCCGTGTAGTGGTGTATACACAATTTTAAGATTTTCCTTAGCTTGTATAGGAGTCTGAAAATTGATGTTTGAAAGCGTAGAATCGATAAAGGCTTGGTCTATATCCTGATTTATAAATTCGATTAACGATTCTTGTTTGTCAAAATTAATCTGCTCATAGTCTAAGGCTTCAATCACCTTTACAAGTTCTTTGTCTTGTGGAGGCACTAGCTGAGCCCCATCAGACCAATACACCTTATATCCATTGTATTCTGGCGGATTATGTGATGCCGTAAGCACTATCCCTGCTTTACATTTTAGATAACGTACCGCAAAGGAAAGCTCTGGAGTAGGACGCATATCGGTAAACAAATAGGCTCTGATGCCATTTGCCGAAAGTACATCTGCCACCACCTGAGCCAGTGATTGACTGTTATTTCTGCAATCATAGGCTATTGCTACGGCTATCTCTTTTTCAGCTGGAAATGAATCCTTAAGATAATTGGCGAGTCCTTGGGTGTTTTTCCCTACGGTGTATTTGTTTAGTCGGTTCGTTCCAACGCCCATTATACCTCGCATTCCTCCTGTGCCAAACTCCAAATTTTTGTAGAAGGCATCTTCCAATTCTTTCGGATTGTTTTCAATTAATGCTCTTACTGATTGTTGCGTATCAGCATCAAACAAAGGGGTAAGCCATTGATTAGCTTTTTGTAATATTGTATCTGAAATCATATCTTTTCTATAACTTTATAATTGTGTTCATTGGGTTTATTTCTCAAAATTAGCTCTCCTAAAAAACCTGCCAAAAACAACATCGTTCCGATAATCATCGTAGTAAGTGCTATATAGAACCAAGGATTGTTTGTAACTAATATATAGGGCAGATTATTGTATAATCTATATAATTTCGAGATGCCAATGTATGCTGAGGCAAAAAAACCCACTCCAAATATAACCACGCCCAAAGCTCCAAACAGGTGCATAGGTTGTTTGCCAAATTTACTCAAAAACCAAATTGTTATCAAGTCTAAAAATCCGTTTACAAATCTATTCATTCCGAATTTGGTTTTGCCATACTTTCGCGGTCTGTGTTTTACTTCTTTTTCTGCAATCTTCACAAAACCAGCGTTTTTTGCCAGTACAGGTATGTAACGGTGCATCTCACCCGACACTTCTATATTCTTTACCACCTCTTTTCTATAGGCCTTTATACCACAATTAAAGTCGTTGAGCTTCACGCCCGAAGTAATACGAGCCGCCCAGTTAAAGAGTTTGGAAGGCAAATTTTTAGCCAATACAGAATCGTATCTTTTTCTTTTCCAGCCCGAAACCAAATCATTTTTGTTATCAACAATCATTTTGTACAAGGCTGGTATTTCGTCTGGACTATCCTGCAAATCAGCATCTAAGGTTATAATCACACGACCTCTACACTGGGCAAAACCCAAATGCAGTGCTTGTGATTTGCCATAATTACGAAGAAATCTATACCCTCTTACTTGAGGGTTATTTTTTTTAAGTTCTTTAATTACTTCCCACGAACCGTCTGTACTTCCGTCATCTATAAACAAAACCTCGTACGAATGATTCTCATCGTCCATCACACGAGCAATCCAATGAAACAACTCTACGAGCGATTCTTCTTCATTAAGCAAAGGAATTACTATCGAAATATCTATATCCGAACTATTGTGGTTTATCATTTTTAATAAAAGGAGCTGTTACAATTGAACATATAATGCCTATTACTGAATAAATTATGATTGAAAATGGTACAGATAAAAACGAAGTCATATATTCTTTTTGTTTTTGAATATCATGCTGTATTGCCTCAATAGTTGGCAATTCTGCCTCCAATGCTCCTTTGGCTTTTGCTTGTTCTATACCATAGAGTGCCACATTGTACAAATCATCGCCCACTTTTTGTACCGCATCAGGAAACAACCTATAATACACCAAGTTAAACAAAGCATACGACATTGCTGCCATAACGCAAACTATCACACCTACGCGAAGTACTTCCGAAAAGGATATAAAGTTCTGATTTACTTTTAGCCTGTAATACAACGCCGTAAGAACAATAAAGAATAAGGGTAAAATCATAAAATTAAACACATTAACCAATATTCCTAAAGTGGGATATTTACTTGGCGTAAAGTCAAGATTATACATCATAAAGAACTCGGCTATCATTACCAATCCAAACAATATTCCTGACCATACGGATATATACACTAATTTTGATTTCATAACATCTACAAAATTATGGCACAAATGTACTAAAAAGGCTTCTGTTTACCTATTTTATTCCATCAGATATTTTATTATTCAAAACGCCATTGATTCACTATATTTTTTTGGGCTTCAAATTCAGATATTACCTCCGCAATAATCTCACTAACAGGTTTTATGTCATTTATAAGCCCTGCTACTTGTCCTATCTCTAATTCGCCTTCGTCTAAATCTCCTTCAAACATACCACGTTTTGCCCTAGCCCTACCTAACAATTCCTTAAGTTGTTCTACACTAGGCTTTTGCTTATAGAGTTCTACCAAATCATCAAAAAACTTATTTTTCAACAATCTGACTGGAGCTAATTCTTTAAGCATCAAATACGTATCTCCATCTTGAGCTTCTATTACCCTTTGTTTAAAATTGTCATGAGCAGACGATTCTACAGAAGCTACAAATCTACTTCCCATTTGTACACCATCAGCACCCAAAATCATCGCTGCCATCATTGCCTTCCCTGTTGCAATTCCTCCAGCGGCAATAAGTGGTATACGAAGTTCTTGCCTAACCATTGGAATAAGCGTAAGGGTTGTCGTTTCTTCGCGTCCATTATGTCCTCCTGCCTCAAATCCTTCGGCAACCACAGCATCTACTCCAGCCTCTTGTGCCTTAAGAGCAAATTTTACGCTACTCACCACATGAACCACCGTAATTCCATGACTTTTAAGTTTTTGCGTCCATGTTTTAGGATTTCCTGCCGATGTAAACACAATCCGTACGCCCTCTTCTATAATAATATCTATTATTTCTTCAATATTAGGATATAGCATCGGTACATTAACACCAAAAGGCTTATTTGTGACCTGTTTGCACTTGCGTACATGTTCTCTAAACACCTCTGGATACATAGAACCTGCTCCTATAAGTCCCAAACCTCCTGCATTGCTTACGGCACTTGCCAATCTCCAGCCCGAGTTCCAAATCATTCCCCCTTGGATAATCGGATATTTAATATTAAATAATTGCGTTATTTTATTGCTCATCTTTATTGTTTTATTATTTTTCCTAAAATATGTTTACCTCCTTGATTTATTTTATAAATATAAATTCCGTTAGCCAATGTGGTAGTCGGAATTGTAAGGCTGCCTTCGACCTCTTGTTCCAATACTTTTTTTCCATACATATCCCACATTTCTATTTTTAAAAAATCATTTTCTGAAGATTGAATCGCGAGGTAATCTGTAACTGGATTCGGATATATTTTCAAAGTGGTAGAATTGTGCTGTGCATTGTTCAGATTCTGAAAGGCTTGATAAAAATCAGGAATACCATACCCAAACTGCTCATTAGGATTCTGATACAAACTTGCCGACTGCCTTACCTTTTGCATTAATTCATAATTGGTCAGGTTCAGATTCGTTTGCCACAAACACGCCATAAGCCCTGCAATAATCGGAGATGAAAATGAAGTTCCGTTAGAATGCGAAATATTTCCATATTCGTCCGATAGCACTGTCATCACGCCCTGAGCCACCACATCTGGTTTGACGCGTCCGTCTGATGAAGTGCCTATAGAACTGAAAGGGGCGTACACGCCTTGAGCCGTAACAGCACCCACTGTAAAAGCTCCTTGGGCATCAGCTGGGGCTGTAATATACTTCCAATCCTTATGTCCTTCGTTTCCTGCCGAATTTACACACAAAATCCCTTTACTGGCCGCCATATTCAACCCTCTGGATATGAAGGTAGTAATACCATTCATATCCTGATAGGTATAATTGTAGTTTGAATTAGAAAAATAATTATATCCCAACGACGTATTAATGACATCTACCCCAAGGCTATCAGCCAATTCCGCTGCAGCTACCCAGTACGACTCCTCTACTGGGTTTTCGTCAGTGGTATCCTCTGTTACAAAAAGATAATATTTGGCATCTATGGCCGCCCCTATCAACGCCCCTTGCGTGTAACCTGCCATAGTCGAAAGCACTCTTGTTCCGTGTGTTCCTCCTGAAAAATAGTTTTCTGAATTTTCGACAAAATTATATCCACCCAACAAGTTACCCTCGTTGCGAAGTCTATCAAAAGGCTGAGCCGTATCTACCCCCACATACCCATTGTCCAAGACCGCTATAGTTACTCCTGAACCTGTATACCCCTGCTGATGCAAAAGATGTCCGTTGAGCATCTGCACCTGATTGACAGATTCGCCATAGTCCGACTCCGTATTTATCCATTTATCTGTATAAACTCCAGACGTTTTTTTTCTCTTACCATTGATGGTTTTATCGGCATATTCCAACCGCTCCACTATCGGAAGATTCGCCAATGATTGTATGGCTTCCAATTCGCCACGAACATGCACCGCATTGAGCCACTTCGATTTAGCTTTAATTTCGACCTGAGCATGATTGGACAATTGATTTATATATTGCTGAGCTATAGGCACATCGGTAACATCTACAGCTATATTCTGCCTTTGTCTACGCTCCAATGCTTTTGCTGAAAGCATGGTTTCTGGATTTGCCAAATAAGCATCTACATACATCTTTTGTTTCAGAAATACCCAAGCATCGTGCTGTTGTGCCATCGCAGACAAGGAGCAACAAATTATCAGTAGGTATAGTATTTTCATAACATCTTTTTAAACACCTCAAATATACTAATTATTTTGAAGTAATTTTCTCCTGAAAAGCAAAATAAGCTCTTTTGGAAGCTATTTCTTCGGCTTTCTTCTTGGAAGTGGCTCTTGCTTTTGATACTTGTTGTCCATCTATAAACAATCTTGCCGAAAAATATTTATCAGCAACCGCCGACTCGTCTTCGGTAGTTTTTATTTCAAATATTTTTTTCTCTTTCTGACACCACTCCAAAAGCAAACTTTTGTAACTTATAATTTTACCCTCAAGCCTTTCAATACTCAAATATGGTTGCATTACTTTTAAGATAAATTTTTCGCAATCTTGATAACCTTTATCCAAGTAAACAGCCCCTATAAGTGCCTCCAACAGATTTCCCTGTATGTTTTGTCCGTAATTTCTGACGGAAGTATTACTCTTCATCAACGTTATGAGCTTCAGCTCGTTACCTATATTGTTAAGATTTTCCCTACTTACAATTTTTGCCCTCATTTTAGTAAGGTATCCTTCATTTTTGTCAGGAACTTGTCTAAACAGATAATCCGCTATGATTGCCCCTAACATGGCATCGCCCAAAAACTCTAACCGCTCGTAACTAATAATGTTTCCATTATCGTCAATTTTATTAACCGAACTATGTATAAAGGCGTTTTGATAAATGGTAATATCCTTACATTCTAGACCTGTGATTTGAAATATTTTATCAAAAAACCCGTCTTTAGCCAGAGCAGGACGGGTTTTTCTAGAAAATATTTTCTTTATAAATTTCATCTACTTTTCTAGTTTTTTCATCAAGACACAAGCATTATGCCCTCCAAAACCAAAAGTATTACTCATCATCACTCTAAGGTCTCTTTTCTGTGCCTTATTAAATGTAAAATTAAGTTTTGAATCTATATTTTCATCATCTGTAAAATGATTTATAGTAGGCGGTACAATACCGTGTTTGATTGCCAAAATACACGAGATAGCCTCTATAACCCCAGCAGCCCCCAAAAGATGCCCTGTCATTGACTTGGTCGAGTTAATATTAAGGTTATAAGCGTGTTCTCCAAACACCTCTAATATAGCTTTAGTCTCGGCAATATCGCCCAATGGCGTAGAAGTTCCGTGCAAATTAACCCCATCTACATCAGTAGGTTGCAAACCTGCATCTTTCAAACAATTTAGCATTACATTTCTAGCACCAAGCCCTTCTGGATGCGGTGCTGTAATATGATGTGCATCGGCCGACATACCTCCGCCTCCTATTTCACAATAAATTTTAGCTCCACGAGCCACTGCGTGTTCATACTCTTCAAGCACCAAAGCTCCTGAACCCTCTCCTAGCACAAAACCATCTCTATCTTTATCCATCGGACGCGATGCTGTAGTAGGATCATCGTTACGAGTTGATAAGGCGTGCATTGCATTAAAACCTCCTACCCCTGCAATAGTTACTGCGGCTTCAGAACCTCCTGTAAGAATCACGTCTGCCACTCCTAACCGAATATAATTAAAAGCATCAATTATGGCATTGGTAGACGAAGCACAAGCCGAAACGGTCGTAAAGTTCGGACCTCTAAAGCCATACTTAATCGAGATTAGCCCTCCTGCTATATCGGCTATCATCTTAGGGATAAAAAACGGATTAAACTTTGGAGTACCATCGCCTTGATTAAAGTTTGTAACCTCATCTTGAAAAGTCTGCAATCCTCCAATTCCCGAACCCCAAATCACTCCTGCTCTATCCAAATTCAACTTTGACAAATCAAAATTTGCATCTTGCATGGCCTCCGCCGATGTTACCATAGCATACTGTGTATACCTATCCATCTTACGAGCTTCTTTTCGATCGATAAAATCCTCTACATTAAAGTTTTTGACCTCACATGCAAATCGAGTTTTAAACTTTGAAGCATCGAAATGCGTAATAGGAGCAGCTCCACTAACTCCATTTATAAGCCCCTGCCAATATTCCTCTACAGTATTACCTATAGGAGTCAATACCCCTAACCCTGTAACTACAACTCTTCTTAACGCCATACGTTTCTTGTTTTATAAGTTCTAATACAAACCGCTAAAGCCTTTCCTACAAAAGGCATTTTATAAATACTAAAAAACAACACTCTACACCAAACACATTAATGTAGAGTGTTTAAAATTATTTTTTCGCTTCCTCTATATAAGAGATTGCTTGACCCACAGTAGCTATATTCTCTGCCTGATCGTCTGGAATCTGAATATCAAATTCTTTTTCGAACTCCATAATAAGCTCTACTGTATCCAAAGAATCTGCTCCTAGATCGTTAGTGAAACTAGCTTCTGCTACTACCTCATTCTCGTCAACTCCTAATTTGTCAACGATAATTGCTTTTACTCTTGATGTAATGTCTGACATAATTTTGTATTTTTAGTATTTGAATTAAGTCGCAAAAATATAAAATTTATTTTAATTGTATATTCTTATTGAAAGAATATGGGGCAAGTTAGTATTTTTTCTTTTAACTACAAATATTTTATCTATTTTTTTCTGTAATTTTGCACTATGAAAAAGATTATAATATTTGCGTCTGGCTCAGGCTCTAATGCTGAGGCTATCATTGAATATTTCAAAAACAACAATACTATTAATATTGTAAGCATCTTTACAAACAAAGCAGATGCAGGTGTGATTGAACGTGCCAAAAAACACCATATCCCCTGCATTGTTTTTACTAAAAAAGATTTTCAAGAGCCTGTTTTTTTGGAAAAAATTATCCCCTATCAAGCCGATTTGATTGTTCTGGCTGGTTTTCTACTCAAAGTTCCAGATTATTTTGTACAACATTTTAATCAAAAAATCATCAACATACACCCATCGCTACTCCCTAAATATGGAGGCAATGGTATGTACGGCATAAATGTTCATAGAGCTGTTTGGGAGCATTCGGAAAAAGAATCTGGAATCACTATTCATTATGTTAATGAGCATTATGACCAAGGCAATATTATTCTTCAAGACAAAATCAATATTCAAGACTGCTCTTCGCCTGAGGAAATTGCACAAAAAATACTCGCTCTCGAACATCAAAACCTTCCTAAAGTAATCGAAAGACTGCTTTCGGAATAATTTACATAAACTGTATCGAGCGAATTATAGCTTCCAACTCGTGGATTATATCTCGAGTAGAGAATGATGGAGCGTAAGCAAATCCTTCTACTACCAAATTGCGATTGTTTTTTGTGTCTTGAAAAGTATAATTGATAAAAGGCCCTGACATAAATATTTTTTCAAATTCCCAAGTTCCGCGAGTGATATAGGTCTTTTTTTCAGATAGATACACCGCCTGAAAATACGGCGTATAGGATTCCTCGGTTATCATACAATCTTTAATGTTATTGTCCTGAGAATGAATATATTTGCTCCCCACCAAATCACGATACTGCACTATACCTCCAATGGTTTCTGCAGAGGAACTGTATTGGTGCAATGGCGTTTGATATACTATCAGATTATAACTTCCGTGTTGTAAATCTTTTTTGAACCACACAAAAGAAGAGTCTTCCAATACCGTCCGATAGTCCGAAGGAACATTTAACCTTACACCAAATTTTTGCTCCAGCTTATCGTAATCCAAAAGCGATATTGATATTTTTTTCTGCGTTTCTTTAATTTCAAAATCCTTTACCACCTTAATAACCGTATCGTATTTTTCTTCAAAAAGACATATAATATCGTTTATACTCTCAGCCGAAAGATATATTACATTCTGATTTTTAGCAAAATCATCTTGAGTTATTTCGAAAGTACGCTCATCAGAACGCTCCACTATAAATATATTTCTGTTTTTACAAAACACCGCATCTCCATCTCGATTCGAACGTTGGATTAAATTAAACAACGGTTCTTCTTGAGGCAATCCATTTACAGCAACAGCCAACTTTTTACGCAAACTATCCCCCACCTCTCCATTCCATAAGGCATCTTCAATCACTATAGTTAACTGATTAACATCACCTTGCGATAGTTCCAAATCGTTGTACTTCAATTCTGTACACGATACTAAACAAACGAATCCCAAAAATATTTTACACAAGTGTCTCATACACGATACACCTATCAAAATCCAAGCCAATTATCTTGCAAGGCTCAGTATCCTGCACGAAGCACCTTATACGACATCGTCTTGGCTATATTGGAAGCACTCATTTTAATATCCTCCGCATTTTTGCCTTCAAACAACTCATCTACAGTGGCGTGAAAAACCTCCAACCAATGTAAAAAATGCTCTTCTTTCATTGGGCTTTGCATATTCAACTGCTTATGAACAAACATCGGATTGCCTTTAAAATGACCTGTTCCGAAAAGGATTACCTCCCAAAAATCGTACATCTTAGGAAGATGATGCTCCCAATCGGTCTGAGCCACATCATTAAAAAAATACCCTATCACAGAATCCGTCCTGATTTTGTCATAAAAAGTATTTACCAACAACTCAATATCCGCACGATTTTGCAAATCTACCTTCATTTCTTTGATATTTTTCCTTACAAAAATAACCTTTTAGAAGCATAATTGCAAAAAATAAATTCAGAATATAGACTGAAGAAACCTACAACCATACCATCAAAGACTTTTTTGAACTTCCCCCTACTCATCACGGTGTATCAGACGAATTGTGTATTCCAGTGCGTCTTGATTTTTGATGCGTATATCGGGTTGTATGCCTTTTTTATCGACTCTGTATCCCTTGAAAGAAATAAAATCGTTGGTCGGCACCAAGAGCATCATATCCTCGTCAAGCGGAAAAGATTGTGCATTGAGCAGAGAACCAGCCGTTTGCTTTCCGATGATTTTCCCTAAATGGTGTTCCTTTACTCCGATGACTAAAGCCTCTGCCGTGCTTCCTGTTTGCTCATTTACCAAAAAATAAACCCTGCCATTAAACTTGTGTTTCGTGCCTTGGGTCTGAATCACAACCCCAAATTTTGAACTGGATTGGGCGTTAAATTCTTGCATCGTACCCTCCTTAAAAAGGTTAAAATCAGCAATATCGCTCTCGTTAGGCAGTCTGTTATTGTTCTCGTACCATTTTCTGTTGGGAAGAAAACCACATACCAACTCTTTATCAGTCAAGAAATGTGCCAAAGGCAAAGCCGTTTCAAAATTTCCACCAGGATTATCCCTCAAATCGATGATAAGACATTGATATTGTTTGTGATATATTGAATCTACAAGCAATTCCATTTCGGATTTCTTTCCAGAAAACTTTCGAATTTTCAGTACTGCGATGTCCTTGTCTATTTCCTCCAAAGAAAAGTTTTTTTCGTTTCCTACCGATTGTTGCATTCTCTTTACCAAATAATAATGAGAAAAATCAAACGACCGTATCAAAGCAAAAAATCCTATTTGAAGCTCCAAATCATCGGCAATTACGGCACTGTTTTGCCTCATCTTTTTCTTAAATTTTTGCCATTTCTTGGAATTTACAATCTTGGGGTCGTATATATTTTCCTCCGTTGTTTTTATCAAATCTTCTTTACTACTTTTGTAATCTTTCCTTTGATAATCAGCAACTTTTTCTCCTTTAAAATGCTTGAAAAGCGTATTGTTTTTGTCGTAAAGTCCATAAAAAACCGAATCTTGCTCGATATTGCCAACTATCTTATATTCAGAGAATAAGAAATGGTATTTCCCTTCAAATTTTCCTTTGCGAATCGTTGCTTTAAAACGAATAATTTCAGGATATTGCAAGGAGCTAAAAAATTTTATTGCTCCGTATTGAAATCTGGAAGCGTAATCGAGCAGGGCTTTCTTTCTTGTGTAACCCTCTATAATACTGTCTTTTACGGAAACATCCAACACAAAATCAAAACCTTCAGCATCGTGTATTCGGTATTTCTGTTGGGAATATCCGCAATAATGCCCCATTACGACCCATATCAAAAATAAAATTCTTACCATATTTTTACCATTGTTACTCCTACGCCACGAAAATACACAAAACAAAAAACTTTCAAAAGGAAATGAAAATTTATATATTTGCTCCCAAATTTGTAAAAACATAAGGAAAAAAGAAAAGTAAATAACATATAGACAATTTAGCGTTGCTAACCGTTTCTCTTCTCATAAAATGTGGAAGTTTTAAGTACAGAGAGAATCAGTTCAGTGGATGCGTCCTTTTAGGGCGTGTCCTCTGCTGTTTTTCAATTCTGTACAGGTACTTCCACTTCAAAATCCTTTGAGAAATTGAAAAACCATAAGCAGAGGTACACGCCTTATTTTTTTGCTTAAAATCAAACCGCCAATGAAGTACCTGTTTGGCATAAATAAAATAGGTATGCCTACACTGAATTGGATAGGAAAAGATAAAGTCATCAATCATCATCAAGAGGTTCCGTTTAAAGTTTTGGAATGGATATATAATTATGAATTAGGAGTTATGAATGATGAATTAAACAACAAAAATCATAATTCATCGATTATAACTCATAATTCAAGCGGAGCTATTATCCACGGCGACAACCTCGAAGCCTTAAAAGCCTTATTACCTCAATACGAAGGAAAGATAAAATGCATCTACATAGACCCTCCCTACAACACGGGTAACGAAAACTGGGTGTATAACGACAACGTAAACGACCCAAAAATCAAAAAATGGTTAGGGCAAGTGGTGGGCAAAGAGAGCGAAGACCTCAGCCGACACGACAAATGGCTCTGTATGATGTACCCACGCCTCAAACTCCTACATAAACTCCTTGCCGACGACGGTGCTATTTTTATTTCTATAGACGATAACGAACAAGCCAACCTAAAATTGATTTGCGATGAGATTTTTGGTGGGAGTAATTTTATAGGGAATGTTTCTTGGTTCAAAAAAAGAAAGGGTTCTTATCTTTCAAAAGAGTTTGTTAGTTTAACAGAACATATTGTTGTATATAGAAAAAATGAGAAATTAACTTTATTCGGAGGGAAACCTAATAGTGAAGAATCACAACCTTTAATCAAAAGAACTAACTCTATAAAAGAACTTGTTTTCCCTGAAAACACAGTAGCTACAAAATTAAAAGATGGTATTTATTACAAAGGTATTTATGGTCAAGGAAGTAGTAGTGTATTGTTAAAAACTGATTTAGCTGTTAAAAATAAGATTGTACTAAATGAATTTTCCTTAGAGGCTCCTTTTATTTGGAGTCAAGACTTTCTAAATAATGAGTTGAAAAAAGGAACAAAAATAGTTATAAATACTAACACTCTACAGCCAAGAGCATTTAGAAGTACCGATGATAAACATAAAGGATTTCCTTCATATATTGATGGGAAAGAATTTAATGCGACAACTGATGATGCGTATGATAATCTAAAAGAAATTTTTAAGAAAGAGAGGGTGTTTGATTATTCTAAACCCTATGAACTAGTTTCATATTTAATTAACTCAATAACATATTTTGACAAAAACTCCATTATCCTCGATAGTTTTGCAGGAAGTGGCACAACGGCTCACGCTGTTTTGAACCTCAACAAGCAAGACGGTGGCAACCGCAAGTTTATTTTGATAGAAATGGAAGACTATGCCGAAAACATCACCGCCGAAAGGGTAAAACGCGTAATCAACGGCTATGCAGACAAAGAAGGCATAGGTGGCAGTTTTGATTTTTATAAGTTGGGACAACCGCTATTTGATGAAGCTCACAATCTTAACGAATCCGTGGGTATAGAAAAAATCAGAGAATATATTTGGTATTCGGAAACGAAATCTAACTATGATTTAGGAATGATGAATGATGATTTGGGAGAGGAATATTTTTTGGGTAAGCACTTAGACACGGCGTATTATTTCTATTACGAAAAAGACCAAATCACCACTTTGGATTTTGATTCATTGGAACTTATCAAAACCAAAGCCGACCAATATATTATTTACGCAGACAATTGTTTGTTGCCTAATGATTTTATGTATAAAAACAACATTGTTTTTAAGAAAATACCGAGAGACATATC
>JAUMYH010000044.1 GCA_030528745.1 Bacteroidota bacterium | reverse complement strand
AACGTCATTCATGCCGTCTCCATTCGGAGAAATACCCCTAGGGATAAGGCAAGATGTAGATACTACTGTAAATGTTCTTTCGTATACATCACAACCATCTTTAACCGTAAGTATCACCACAAGTCCTCCTGTTGGAAGGTCTGCTCCGTTCAAATAATCTGTAATACTCACTCTCGGCGTAGTAGCTATCTCCACTCCGTTGATTACCCACGAATACGATACCGCCGAAGCATCTATAGTATTATCGTTGATTATTGCCTGAAGATAATAATTGCTTCCCTCACAATTATCCTGAACAATCACTTGATCACCTGTAATTTGTACTTGGTCTACAATTGAAATCGTATACGAGCTTATTCCTTGTGTAATACAGTCAGTTGCTTGAATATCGTAAGTAATTACATACGTACCTATAGTAGCTGTAGACAAATCAATTGCCCCTGTTGCTGTATTAAATCCAGATAGAGCTGGTGTAATGCTAAACACCCCTCCTTGAGAGAATCCATTAGGTAAGTTTATTATCGGATTGTTTCCGTCAATACAATATTGTGTAGCATCGTAACTAAAATCTATTACTGGACTACTCAATGTACCATAAACCAAATTAAACGATTTTACGATATGACAAGCGTTACCTACAGATTGTATTCTGATCCATACCAACTCACCATCCTGACCAACATAGTTAGTTGCTCCAGCAATAGCATTCTGACCTGCCTCTGCATCTGCCTGAGTGTTGTGGTACGAAATCTCGAATGCGGCAGGATTTGCCACACCACCAAGCACCACCGCGTTGTTCTGTGTAAGGTCAAACTCTACATTACCTGTCGATGAGCAACCCTCTATATTTTGAGGATCTGTAGATGGAAAGCTATGGATATAGTTAATGGTAATATCCTTGTTTGTGGTTACTTGCTCTCCAGGAGTACACGTATTGTATGTAGCTATTGCCTGTACATTTAGCGTATAGGTTCCATTAGCTTGAAGTGTTGCTAACTGCTCTGGAGTAAGGGATATTGTAGTCGATGTATTTGTATCGTACTGAACACCCTCTACATTCCATTGGAAATCAACACTTGAAGTTGAACCATTCGGAAGGAATCTCCAAGCCTCATTCTGAGCAGACCAAGTTCCAGTATTACGACCTGGAGGCGTATAAGCCTCGGTTTTATCATAATTCTGAATACCAATTACTCCATTACCTCCATTGAAAGAAGTACATGCTGTTCTATTTTTCACATAAATCTCTATGATATTAGATATTTCATACATCACAATCTGATAGGTTTGATAACCTACAGAAGCTCCACAACTATATAATGGCACATCGTGATAATTCACTACCAAAGCTCTACACGGATACTCTCCTAATACTGCATAGTTAATAGTATATGAAGAAGGAGTAGAGGTATGGCTAGGATGAATATCCTGGTATACACCATATATTGCATTTCGAATAGGAAACGAAGTAGAGGGTATCTCTTGATTAAACGAATACGGACAAGCTGAATTTGGTTGATGTAAAGGTTCGTTTGTTGTAAAGGTAACCACACCGTTTGAACCCACCAATGCTTGAGAATAAGTCTCTCCAAAAAAGCAAAAATTAAATGGTAAGTCTACTATAGGAGACCATCTATCATCCTGAGTTATATTAAGTTCTGTTCCGCCTATAAATGGGAACGGAGGGTTAAAATCAATCGACTCTACCTCATAAGATGTTGTCTGACTAACTCCATAGAACGATGCCTGAAGATTTACATTAGTATCTTGGTTCGGACATACTGTTACCACGCCTCCGTCAATTGTCACGTTAGAAGCCTCAACCTCTACCGAAGCACAACCTGGAGGAGTAAATATACCAAAAGATGTCGATGGAGACCATGGACTAGTTTCGCCAGTTGCTAAATCACATACTGCTCTAACAAAATATTCATAGAAAACATCTGACTGAACATTATTATAAACATAAGTAGGTTGATCTACTATAATACCTGTGGATTGATTTGTTGGAGTAGGTCCGCCCAACTCCTGAATTATAACTTCCCATTGAGTTTCTGTACCAACTGGAGTCCATGACAGCTGCATTGCTGTACCTCCTTGAACCTCCAAACTCACTAAGTTTGATGGAGTGGGACAAGAGTAAGCTACTATACTTACATTGTCCACTGCGGCAGGCGGTTGTGTTCCTGAAGAACCATCATTTCGCCATTCAAACACAAGACGAACTGCACTACCTAAAGTAGCCAAATCAGCAACAGATAATGTAGTAGTTGCAGTAGTCCAGTTAGAATTTGAATTATAATCTAATCCTATACGTTTACCACCCGACGCTTCTGTTATCTGTGTATTAGGCTGAAACTGATAAGTATCTGGAACCAACCATACTCTCATATAATCGAACATATTTTCTCCTCTACATTTCCAATCAAATGATAAAATAACATCCACATTGACAGGAATATTAATGTCTCTATAAATATGCGATACTGACGCTTGACTTGTACTATAGTGATTCGTTGTTCCTCCATCATCAGATATATAAATAGATTGGTTTCCTCCGTTGTTCGTTGCATTTCCAACATGCCATCTATTAACAAAATCTCCCGAGACTACAGTCCAAGTTAAAGGTCCTTCAAAATCATCCACAAAATCTAAATCAACTGGAGTTTGTACGGTATTGAATAAAATAGGACCAAGCCACTCACCCTGTTCTGTTGTATTACAATACGATCTGATATATACATGATACAACGTGCTAGGAGACAAACCTACTGCCTGATATTGTGGTGTAGTATTTACCATTACTGCATTTGGCACATCTCCAACAGGAGCTGGTTGATTGCTCGGTTGAACTAGCAATTGCCACTGTGTTTCTTGATATATTTGTTCCCAATTAATTACAGCAGTAGTCTCAGTTATATCTGACACAGTTATATCTTCAACTATAGGAGATGGACATACCTCTAGATCTTCCACCACCACATTATCTATAAAGAGTCTCCAACCATCATCTACACTTCCTACGTAAAAAGCTATATAAACCACCCCATTTACCTCTGGAAGAATGATTGTCTTTTCTTTATAAGAACTATTAGTAATTATGGTCGGTGCCATAAGTTCAATGTTGAAGTCTGCTGGTGCTATTCCTGTAGTAGACATCTTAACACTTAATTTATCTGGCTCTGAATGAGACATTGCTCTATAAAAGAAACGCAACCTTTTAACTCCATTTATTTCCAAACCTGGTGTAATCAAATAATCATCGTGAACTCCAACATTGTCTGTATGTATACTGGCTACTTCATCACCTTGATACGTATTTTGTGTATAATCGGTGTTCCAAACTCTATTATCGTTATTTGCATTCACGACAGTCCAACAAATATCTGTTGTTGAATCTGAATCAAATGTCTCTACAAACGGAAGTGATAATGGCAAACACAAGGTATTGAATGTTATTGGTCCATACCATAGACTTATTCCATTGGCTGCACAATTATTTCTAACCCAAGCATAGTAGATAGTTCCATCACTCAATCCTGTCAACAAAGCTGTATTAACAGTTGTGCTTCCTATAGGTGTTGTAACATCAGTTGGCGCAACAGCATCTGTAGAATAATAGTATTCATACGTCACCGAAGAACTCAATTGCGTCCACTCCAAGACAGCCGAATCAACCGTTATATTTGTAACTGCAAGATCTATTGGAGTAGTACAAACAACAGGATTTATTACAACATTGTCAATAGCAATTGGCGGTTGTGTTCCCACAGAACTATCATTTCTCCACTCAAATACTAAACGCACAATATTCTGCATGCTTACTACAGACACCTCCGTATTAACAGTATTCCAAGTAGATTTTTGGTTGTACTGTCCTATTAGAACATTGTCTCCTGTATTTGATATTTGTTGCCCGACCTGTGGCATTACACTTGTTGGCACAAGCCAAACTCTTAAATAATCGTAGGCACTTTCGCCTTCCCCTCTCCAATCAAAAGCAACTTGTATAGCATCAGTTGTTCCTACATCAATATCTCTATAAGCGTGTACAACCGTAGCTGATGTAACTGAATATTGATTATTAACACCACTATCATTACTAATGTACAATGCCTTAGTACCCTCATTAAAAGCAGCTTCCCCTACATGCCATTGATTTGCGGCAGTTCCGTTAGACAATGCCCATCCATGTAATCCCTCAAATCCTTCGTTGTACGGAATTGACACTGGTATTTGTGATGTATTAAAAGTAAATGGTCCTACCCAATCACTGTTATTTTCTAAACATTTACTTTTTATATAATATGTATAAATACTCGAAGGATTTAAACCTGTTGCCGTAAAACTATTGGTTGAAACCTCCTGACCAACTCCAGGATTTGGAGCTTGATTTCCTGGCAATACGACAATATCCCATTGAGAAGCTCCATTACCTTCCCAAGTGATTTGAGCCGTATCAGCTCCTGTAGTTACTTGAGGATTTGAAGGAGGCAAACAATCTGCCAAAACCTTAACGTCATCAAGCACCCATCTATCTGCATTAGTCCCCGCATTCACTTGTGTATCAACCTTTACAAAAGCTATATAAATTTGTTGTCCTCCATAAGCCGATAAGTCTATAACAGGATCTATTCCATGAGCTTTACATGAATTTGGAGAAGTACTATACACACTCAACTCATTCTCACTCAAATCCACTAACGTAGTTGTAAATGAGTCTACATCTGTTTGAGAATTGGTAGACACCTTAACTTGGTATCTTGTACCAAAATCGGCTCCAAGCGTCTGATGAGCCAAAAAATACAAACGTCCGTTTACAGGAACGCTAATCTGAGGAGTTACCAACCAGCTTTGGGAAGAATTCCCTGCCCCAATATTCATCCTTCCTACAAAAGCCGCCCTATCCCCTTCACAGACAAAACTTTGCATTACATCAGGAAGAATTTCCCATTTAGGCACTCCATTAGCTACTGGATTTCCATTTAACAGCTCAAACTTTGCCCATCCAGCAGGAAAAACATCAGAATTAAATTTTTCTACAAACTGTGCCTTTACCTCCCACATAAACAAAGAAAAAACTATCATCCAAACGAATAATAAAGTTCTCTTCATAATATGAAATTTAATTAAAATAATACTTATACGAATGGTCAAATATATATCTTTTTTACACAAAAAACAAAAAAAAATACACCAACAACAAATTTAACATTTTTCAATCATCAAAAAAGACTACAACAAACTGAATATCAATACTATAAAAACACTTCAACAAAGAAAACTCTTATATATATCCGTTTAGTATAATAAATGGTTTTTTGTGTAAAAATTTATCAAAGATATAAAACATAACGATTTGTTTTTTAATCATATATTTCTAATTTTGTTTTATAAAATTTAGAGGCTACGCCTTCTTATTAGTGATAACGGAGATACATTAAAACTTTTTAAGTTTTTTGCTTTTTCTTTCTGGCAGCAGGAAATAATACATTATTTAAAATTAATCTATATCCTGGTGAATTTGGATGAAGATCTAACACCGTAGGGGCATCACCTACTCTATGTTGATAATCCTCCGGATCGTGTCCGCCATAAAAGGTAAACATTCCTTTGCCCTTTGTTCCGTGTATATAACGAGCCTCGTGGGCTGTCTTCATCTCGCCCAATATCAATATATTAGATTTGATTCGGTCGATATTAAAGGCTGTAGTTTGTCCAAAAAAGCCCTTAATCAACTGGGTGTGATTCTGACAGAGCATCGTTGGAATCGGATCCCATTTGGCTGAAAACTCCATCAAAGTAAAGTAATCTCTTTCCATCGGAACTTGAGCTGCTCTATCTTGAGTAGTGTCAATATCCGAAAATTCATACACATTCGGATTGCGTTCTAACACAAAATCCTTAAACGCAAAGGTTCGCGAATAATCCAAGCTATTTTGATAATTAGGCTCACTCGGATCACCATCGAACATCGGTTCGCAAATATCTACTTCTTCCGCCGACAAGGCAATGTCAAAACTATCCGTTGCCGAACACATAGCAAACATAAAGCCTCCTCCTATTACATAATCCCTTATTTTTAAGGCTACCTGACGCTTAAGCTCAGACACCTTCGCAAAACCTAACGAGGTTGCCAACTCCTCAGCCTCTTTTTTGTGCTGAATATACCAAGGGGCATTTTTATACGCTCCAAAAAATCTTCCGTATTGTCCTGTAAAATCCTCGTGATGCAGATGCAACCATTCATAATTCAGCAGTTGGTCGGCCAATATCTCCGCATCGTATATTTTGTCAAACGGAATTTCGGCGTAAGTAAGTACCAAAGTTACGGCATCGTCCCACGGATTTTTCCCCTTAGGAGTGTATACGGCTATTTTGGGAGCTTTTTCCAATATTACCGTTTCGGTGTTTTGCGATGGGCTTGATATTTCCTCTAACAATTGTGTAACCTCCAGCTCCGAAATCGGCTCAAACGACACCCCTCTTATATGGCATTCTTTGCGAATTTCGGAAGTGTCGGGCAGCAGGAACGAACCCCCTCTGTAATTCAGCAACCAGTTTACCTTATATTCTTTGGACAGCACCCAATAGGTAATTCCATAAGCCTTAAGATGATTGCTTTGATAGGTATCGTCCATAGGAATAAGAATGTGCGAGGCAAACAATTGCACATTACACATTAATATAAATAGATATGTTAGTATGCTTTTCACGGATTTATTTTTAAAAAAATTCTCATCAAAATCTATTCCTAAAACTACCATTCATTAACTCTGTTAGCATCTAATTTTATGAAAATAAATATCAAAAGCGTGTATGCCCAAAAGCCTGAACCTCCGTACGAAAATAACGGCAAAGGAATCCCTATGGTTGGAAAAATACCCAACACCATGGCTATATTGGCAAAAAAATGTATGAATAATATACAAGCAACGCCATAACCATACACCCTACTAAATATGGCTCGTTGTCTTTCCGCCAAAAAAATAATCCTCAGAATCAGAAATACATACAAGGCAACCACAATCACCGAACCTACAAACCCCCACTCCTCTCCCAAAGTAGTAAATATATAATCGGTATGCTGCTCTGGTACAAAATTCCCCTTGGTCTGCGTTCCTTCCAAAAAGCCTTTGCCTGTAAGCCCTCCTGACCCTATGGCTATTTTACTCTGATTCAGGTTATAACCAACTCCTTGCAAATCTTCCTTTTTGCCCAAAACAATGTTGATACGGTCGCGATGGTGCGGTTTGAGTACTTTTTCAAAAATATAATTCGACGAAAAAACAAATATGGATATCATCAAAAACACCACGCCACTGGCTATAATATTGCGTTGTACTTTTTTGGTTCTGAAATATACAAACGAGGTTATTGCCAAAATCATCAGAATAATCAGCCAGACATCAAGCACCAACGCCAAAACAAACAATGCCAAGACTATAATCCCTATAAGTATATACATAAACGGAAGCCCTTCGCGGTAAAGCGTCATGAACAAAAACATAAATACCAAGGCACTACCTGGGTCGTTAAAAATTATAAGTATAATCGGAATTGCCAAAATTATCAAGGCACGAGTCTGATGCCTAAAATCTTTAAGCGTTACGTGAGGATCATCTAAAAATTTTGCCAGCGCCAATACGGTAGCCACCTTCACAAATTCGGACGGCTGAATACTCAACGAGCCTATTCCGTACCAGTTGGTTTGCCCTTTAACTGTCTTTCCGAAAACAAAAAGCCCCAAAAGAGATAATAATGCAATGGTATAATAAATACTCGCATACTTTTCGTACACCTTGGCATCTAAGGACAATATGAATATTATCAAAAAAAAGCTCGAACCTATAAATATGAGCTGTTTGCCATATTCGGCAGAAAAATCAAACTCGCTGATACCATTTACTGGAGACGAGGCCGAAAAAATATTTATCCAACCAATCGAAACCAGAATAACATACAGCATAACGGTCAGCCAATCTATATTTGCTATGGTAGATAAATTTTTCAATAGTTCTTAATCTTCTTTTTTTCGGATAATACTTTGATTTATTAGGAATGGCTTTCCTGAATATGGTTTTTCGTACTCATACTCTAAGGTTTCTGTAAACATTCGTTTTTCCAAATCGGTTCGAGATATTTCGCCCTTCAGATATTTTTCAATCATCAAGGTAGCAATCGGCCCTGCGTAACGGGCTCCCCAATATCCATTTTCAACAAATACAGCCACCACTATCTGTGGGTCTTCCTTGGGAGCAAAGGCTAAAAATATAGAATGGTCGGTAAGTTGTGTACGTACGCCATTGATTTTGGTATAATTTTCTGCCGTACCTGTTTTGCCACATATATTAATATCTTTTACTTGCAATTGTCTGGCAGTCCCTCCTGTATATACAGCATGAAGTCCTTCTATAATTGGTGCGAAATATTTGGCGTCAATGGTAGTTTGATGACGCTCTACAAACTTCTTTTGGATTTGCTCTCCCTCTATTTTTTTGATAATGTGAGGAGTGTAATAGTAGCCCCTATTGGCAACAGCACACATCATAGTAGCCAACTGAATTGGGGTTGTTGCTATCTCGCCCTGTCCTATGGCGTTCGATATGGTGGTTGCTCCGCCCCAACTGCCATTTTTATACCATTTCATATAATAATCCCCATCAGGAATACGCCCTCTTTTGCCCGTAGGCAAATCGTAACCCAAAAACTCGCCCAAGCCAAAACTCTTGACATGTTTGCTCCACACGTCCATTCCGTCCTTACCCGATTTATATTTATCGATACTACGCCTATAGGTGTTGGCAAAATAAGTATTGCACGAACTTCGGATAGCATTGTGCAAATTAATATGTCCTGCATCATGACATTTCATAAACCTACCACCATACGAGAATCCGTAATTACAGGCAAAAGTTGAGTTTAAATCTATTACGCCCTCTTGTAATCCTACCAATGCTGTAACAATTTTGAATGTTGAACCTGGTACATATTGAGCCAATAACCCCCTGTCGAACAGCGGCTGACTGATGGTATCTTTGAGTAGTTTATTATAGTTTTTTGAACGCTCCCTTCCTACCAATATAGCTGGGTCAAATGTAGGAGACGAAACTAGGGCTAATATTTCGCCTGTTTTGGGGTCTAAAGCCACAACACCACCGCGTTTGTTAATCATTAAGGAATCGCCATATTCCTGAAGAGCAATATCTATGGTCAGGGTTATATCTTTGCCCCTTTGCGGAAGCGTATCGTAAATGCCGTCTTTGTAGGAACCTAACTCTCTGTTGTGTTTGTCGCGTTGCAATCTCTTTACTCCCTTAACCCCTTTCAAAATTTCTTCGTAAGCCAATTCTACGCCATTTTTTCCAATCAAATCTCCACTTTTGTAATATGGATTTTTGGCTATTTCCGATTTGTTTACCTGAGCTATATCGCCAAATATATTAGCACCCGATTTGGTCTGATAATCTCTAAGATAACGCTTTTGAATATAAAAACCTTTAAACCTACGCATTTGCTCCTGAAACGAGGCAAATTCTCGTTTGTTGAGCTGTGTTAAAAAAGGAGACGGCAACCACGGACTATATTCTATGGCTCTTTTTAAATGTGAATCAAAATATGCTCTATCGATTCCGAGTGCCTGACAAAACGCCACTGTATCAAGCCCTTCTATATCTCTGGGAATAACCATAATATCGTACGAGGGCTGATTCGACACCATCAATTTCCCATTTCGGTCATATATATATCCCCTTTCGGGAAATTCATATTTAATCTTAACAGCATTGTTCTCCGCCTGAAGTTTATATTTCTCGTCTACCAGTTGCAGATAGAACAGCCTAGCAATAATAACTATTGCCGCTACAACTATAAGGATTGGAAATAACAACTTTCTCATCGTTTGCTTGTTTTGAATATGTTGATTATTAACAAACTAAATATAGTGGTAAAAATAGTAGATAAGACTGTCTTGATTAATACCTCCAGAGCCAAAGTAAAGGTAAAAGCCTCTAACGAAAACAATACCAAATGATGTATTAATGTTGAAAAAAATATAAATATAAATTGCTCTTTAAAAGGCAATTGCGGAATTTTAATAATTTGATGCTCGTAGTTAATTCCGAAAGATATTCTAAATAAATTATGTCTGAAAAATGCCAAACAGATACAAGATGCCGCGTGCATTCCTCCCGAATTAGAAAACATATCTACTGTAAGCCCAAGCAAAAAACTAGCAAATAGCAACCCATAACGCGAATATCCAATTGGGTACAAAATAACAAACAATATGTACGGATACACATTAATATATCCGAATATATTCTGATTATTAAAAACAACAACCTGCATCAGTATCAGAGATACAAACCTTAACGTATTTTGTAAAAACTGGCTATTCATCTAATTTCCCTCTGTTAGTTTTTCCAACTCTGTTATCTCTGCTCTGTCGGTATTCTCTACCACATACACCCTTCCTAAATTGGTCATATCTGAAAACAAACGCACATCTAACGTGAAGCTATTAGTTTGTTTGTCTAGATAAATCTTCTCGATGATGCCTATGGGCGTATCTTCTGGAAATGCTTTGGAATCGGATTGAGTAACAATGGTATCACCCTTAACCACCGTTGCAATACGCGGAATATCAACCACTTGCACAAAACCTGTGCTTTTACCATTCCAAGATAGTGTCCCAAAATGGTTATTCTTCTTTAATTTGGCAACTATCTGAAAATCTGCATTCAGAACACTCAACACCGTTGCGTAATTGTCCGATATATTTTCAACAATACCTACAATCCCCCTATCGGTTATTACTCCCATATCCTTTTTGACCCCTTGGTTGCTACCTCCTTTTATGGTCAGAATATTTTTCTGATTTCGGTATACGTTTTTTATTACCTTTGATGCTACAACGTCCACTTGCTTGTCCAACAATACGATGGCTTTACGTGGGTCTGCATCTTTACTCTGATTATGATTCAAAAAGTATTCCTTCAAAAGCAGATTTTCTTGTTGCAACCTATCGTTTTCAGACTTCAACGAAAAATATTCCTTAATTGATGAGGCGTTCATATAAATGAACCCCACCAATCTATTTGACGAATTGACCAACTTGCTTCGATGAAACGAATGGTAACCGATGGTCAGGTACAAGGCTATCCCGAAAAGCAACAGAAACAACAATCGAAGTCCGTTCTTAACGATAAAACCGATTATCTGTTGCATATTTTATTTATTTAATAAGGATACTCTTATAACGCTGAATATTTTTTAATGCAGTACCAGTACCTCTTACTACAGCTCTCAATGGATCTTCGGCTATATAAACAGGCAAATCTGTTTTCTGTGAAATGCGTTTGTCCAAACCTCTAAGCATCGAACCTCCACCTGCCAAATAAATACCTGTATTGTATATATCTGCAGCTAATTCTGGAGGCGTTTGCGAAAGCGTTTCCATTACGGCATCTTCTATTCTTTGCAACGATTTGTCTAGAGCTTTGGCTATTTCTCTGTAAGAAATATCCACCTGTTTAGGTTTTCCAGTAAGTAAATCTCTTCCCTGTACGGACATTTCATCTGGAGGACTTTCTAAGTCGTCAATAGCCGCACCTGTTTCGATTTTTATTTTTTCTGCTGTAACTTCACCCACATACAAGTTGTGTTGCATACGCATATAATATATAATATCGTTAGTGAATACATCTCCTGCAATTTTAACCGACTTATCACATACGATTCCCCCAAGGGCTATTACTGCAATTTCCGATGTTCCTCCACCTATATCCACCACCATATTCCCTTTAGGTTGCATAATATCCAGTCCAATACCTATAGCCGCAGCCATAGGTTCATGAATCAGATATACTTCCTTTCCATTAACCCTTTCACAAGATTCTTTTACCGCTCTCATCTCTACCTCTGTAATCCCAGAAGGAATACAAACCACCATCCTTAACGAAGGCGTAAAAATCCTTCTGCGGAGTGCTGGAATATTTTTGATTAGCATACTTATCATCTTCTCTGAAGCGTCAAAATCTGCTATAACTCCATCTTTGAGCGGTCTGATAGTTTTGATATTCTCATGCGTTTTACCCTGCATAAGACTAGCTTCCTTACCAACGGCTATAATCTTGCCCGAGGCACGATCTCTTGCCACTATCGAAGGACTATCTATCACAACCTTATCATTGTGTATTATCAGTGTATTAGCCGTACCGAGGTCAATAGCCACATCCTCGGTCATAAAATCAAAAAATCCCATAAACTTTAATTGGGTTAACTTTTTTACTCAAAATCTATTAACACCTACAAAGGTAGGCAAAAAAATGTTTTTCACCCACCTTTTCTGTAAAAATATTATTCTTTTGTAATTTATAGCATTAATGTTTGAAGTGTCTTACACCTGTAAACACCATTTTCATACCATTATCATTACAATAATCAATACTCAAATTATCTTTAATTGAACCTCCAGGCTGAATCACCGCTTTTATCCCCTCATTATTGGCTATTTCCACACAATCAGGGAATGGGAAAAAGGCATCACTAGCCATCACAGCACCGTTCAAATCAAAACCAAAACTCTTGGCTTTTTCGATAGCTTGTCTTAAGGCATCTACTCTTGAGGTCTGCCCTGTACCTGAGGCTATTAACTGTTTATTTTTAGCCAGAACTATCGTATTTGATTTGGTGTTTTTACACAATTTGGAAGCAAACAACAAATCTTCGACCTCAGCCTCCGAAGGAGCCAAATTCGTTACTTGCTTAAGCATATCCTTAGTATCTGTAATATAATCTTTGGTTTGCACCAAATAGCCATTCAGCACTGTACGAACCTGATTTTGAGATAATTCTACCTCATTCTGCTTAAGAATTATTCTATTTTTCTTTTCTTTCAATATTTCTATAGCCGACGGTTCGTAACTCGGAGCTACAACCACCTCACAGAACAACTTATTAATTTCCTCTGCTGCCTCTTTAGTAATTTGAGTATTGGTAATTAGGATTCCCCCAAATGCCGAAGTAGGATCACCAGCCAACGCGTCCAAATACGCCTGTTTTACAGTATCTCTTGTTGCCAATCCACAAGCGTTGTTGTGCTTCAGAATAGCAAATGTTGGTTTTTCATTTTTAAATTCTGCTATCAAATTCACAGCAGCATCTACATCGAGCAAATTGTTGTACGACAACTCTTTACCCCCCAGATTGTCAAACATCGCATCAAAATCTCCAAAGAAGTAACCTTTTTGATGTGGATTTTCTCCGTATCTGAGTGCTTTACCATCTGCAAGGCTTATTTTCAAAAACAAATCATCTGTGTTAAAATAACTGAAAATAGCACTATCGTAATTAGACGAAATATGAAAAGCATACGAAGCAAACGCCTTTCGTTGCTCTATAGTAGTAGTTCCGCCCGAATGCTGAAGCATCTCCAATACCTTTGCATACTGCTCTACAGACGATACTATCAAGGTGTCTTTAAAATTCTTAGCTCCTGCTCTGATAAGCGATATACCTCCGATGTCAATCTTCTCTATAATATCCGCCTCTGATGCTCCTGAAGCTACCGTTTTTTCAAAAGGATATAAATCAACCACCACCATATCTATCTGCGGAATGTTATACTGCTGCATTTGCTCCACATCAGAAGGGTTGTCCTGACGATTTAGAATCCCTCCAAATACCTTAGGGTGCAAGGTTTTAACTCTACCTCCTAATATCGAAGGGTAATCTGTAATCTGCTCTACTGGTACTACTGGTATTCCTAATTTTTTAATAAAATCTTCCGTACCTCCTGTAGAATACAACACCACTCCTAACTCGTGCAATTTACGAACTACAGGTTCTAAACCCTCTTTCGAAAACACCGATATTAATGCTGACTGAATTTTTTTTACTGACTCCATTATCTCCTTTTTTAATTAGTCTACAAAGGTACTTTTTTAGTCTAAAAGTAAAAAATATTTTTTGTATTTTGTCTAAAAAAACAACTATTACCCTGTATAAAACTCTTTGAGGTAAAAAGGCTCAAAATAAGCCACATTTTCAAAATCGGATTGTATAAATTTCTGATAGGCGAGTTCTCCCATTTGTTCGGCACTTGGATATTGTATTTGCGTAAAAAATTCTGCGTCTTTTACCTTGGATATTTCCTTAAACTTTGCCACTCCATCGCCGACAAAATATATTTTTTGATTATAATCAACAAAAGAATTATCGTTCAGAATCACAGCCTGAGTAGAGCCTGTCTTTTGATAATCCGCTCCAAAAACCGCCGTGTATACTTCCATTCTACGAGCGTCAATCATCGGTACAATTATCCCATCATCTGCCTGAACCCTACGAGCCAAAATCTCCAAACTTTCGATGGCTATCAACGGTATATCCAAAGCGTAACAAAGCCCTTTGGCCGTTGATGAACCTATACGCAAACCTGTATAAGAACCTGGTCCTTTGTCTATGGCTATGGCCGAAAGCTGCCCATACTCAACTGCCGACATCTGAAGCAAATCTGCTATAAACTGATGAAGCATCTCCGAATGAATAAACCCCTGACTAAAATCCTCACGTAGGGCTATAATTTCTCCATTTTGGCTCAACGAAACTGAGCAATTTTTGGTAGATGTTTCAATATTTAAGATATACATTGCGTTTTTTGTTTATAAATGCAAAGGTATTCATTTAATTTTTATACTTTTGAATAATTAAATTTTTAGAATGAAAAAAATAGTAGCTTTCTTTATATATGTAACGCTATATTCTTGTAATTTTGTTCAGAAAGAAATTCCCAATCAGACGGAATTGCTAAACAAACGTTTGCAAGAGATTAATTGGAACGAAATTACGCGGTATCCGAATATGGGAATGTGCGATACTATTTCTGATAAAAATTTACAAAAAACGTGCTTTTTTGAATGTATAACCAAATCTATTCAGGACAGATTGGGCATTGACACCCTCTCGATACTGTATCCGAACATCGATACACTAGAGGTCAAAGTGATTGTTTTTCCAGACTCTAGTGCTACATTTGAACCCATTTTTACCGATTTAGAAGGAATTAACAAATCCAAAATTGACAGCATTTTACAAGTTCGTTTGGCTGATTTTCCTAAAATCGAACCCGCTCAGAAAAACGGAATTGCCGTAAAATCTGAATTTATAATATCTGTAATTACCAAATCCGAAAATAATTTATAAAAAAATCGAGCTATGACTCCAAAACGCTTATTTCTACTTGATGCCTACGCCCTTATCTTTAGAGGATATTATGCCTTTATAAAAAATCCACGTATCAACTCTAAAGGACTTGATACTTCTGCTATTATGGGTTTTATGAATTCGCTGTTTGAGGTAATCAACAAGGAAAAACCCGAATATTTGGCTGTGGTATTTGACAAAGGAGGCAGCGATTTCAGAAGTAATATTTTTGCCCAATACAAGGCAAACCGAGACGAAACCCCTGAGGCTATCAAAATTGCTGTTCCGTATATTCAGCAGATTCTGAAACTGATGCGTATACACACCGTAGAAATGGCTGGAATCGAAGCAGATGATCTTATAGGAACACTGTCCAAAAAGGCTGAAAAGGAGAACTTTAAGGTGTATATGATGACTCCTGACAAAGACTACGCCCAGTTGGTTTCCGAAAATATTTTTATGTACAGACCCTCGCGTATGGGCAATGGCATCGAAATATGGGGCGAAGAAGAGGTAAAGCAAAAATTTGAAATTGAACACCCCTTACAGGTCATTGATTTTTTAGCAATGATGGGCGATGCTGTCGATAACATACCTGGGCTACCTGGCGTAGGAGAGAAAACCGCTAAAAAACTCCTTGCCGAGTTTGGTTCTATTGAAAATCTGTTTGAAAACACCGACAAACTCAAAGGAGCTTTAAAAACCAAAATCGAAAACAATAGAGAACAAGGATTACTGTCTAAAAAATTGGCGACCATACTTTTGGATTGTCCTGTGGAATTTGATGCCGACACCTTCAAGATGTCAGCACCAGATATTGAAGGTGTTAGGGCGGTATTCCAAGATTTGGAGTTTAAGCGTCTTACGGAATTATTTCTCAAATCCATACCTAATTTTGGAGCTGATGGCACTACTATTACGGAAAATTTTACAGAAGACTTATTTTCAGAGGTTAGTTCTTTCGGGACTCTTAACAACACCTTGCATCTGTACCAGATTGTTGATGGGGCATTGGCTCTGAATCTGCTCATAAATTCCTTAACAAAACAAAAACAAATAGCGTTTGTGGAACACAATGCAACAGAACATATAGGAGGAATTGGCATTGTATTCCAAAAAAATACAGGTTATTTTATTCCTACAAACAAGGAAAACAAATCTGATATTTTATTAAAATTAAAACCTATATTTGAAAATCCACAAATCACCCTCATCGGATACAACCTTAAACCACTTGTAAAATCACTTTTAATTTTAGACATAAATCCGTCTGTTGAACTTTTTGATGTGGGTATTGCTCATTATTTAATCAATCCTGACTCCAGACATAATTTGGATATACTTTCAGAAAATTACCTGAAATACACCCTTACAAACATCACACCTCATAAAGGCACACCTCCAACAATAGAATTGTTACGAGATAGCACAACCGAACAGGCAGATATATGCTTTCAACTCAAAAACTTACTCGAGGAGGAACTCAACCAAACCAATACCTACAAGTTGTTTCGTGATATTGAAATTCCTTTAATTTCGGTGTTAGCATCAATGGAAAACGAAGGTATCAATATCGACACTAACTTCCTAAACAGTTTGGCCAAAGAGCTTAGAGAGGAATTAGCTCTAATTGAGAATAATATTTATTCCTTGGCAGAAGAAACCTTTAACCTAAGTTCGCCTAAACAATTAGGAGAAATACTTTTTGAAAAATTAAAACTTGGAGGAACCAAACAAAAAAAGACCAAAACTGGACAATATGCCACTGGCGAGGAAATATTACAAGAACTTGCTCCAGAAAACCCTATTGTACAGGATATTCTACAATGGCGACAACTGACCAAATTGCTAAATACCTATATCGAATCACTTCCGAACCAAATCAACACACAAAGTGGCAGAATCCACACTGACTACACCCAAACCACCGCTGCCACAGGAAGACTCAGTTCCAACAACCCCAATCTGCAGAATATACCCATTCGCACCCAACGAGGAAAAGAAGTTCGCAAAGCCTTTATACCCCGAAATGACGATTATATTTTGCTTTCGGCCGATTATTCACAGATAGAACTCCGCATCATTGCCGCTTTGAGTAAAGAGCCTCATCTAACAGAATCATTTGCCTTGGGACATGATATTCACAAATCTACTGCTGCCAAAGTGTTTAACGTTCCGTTGGAGGCAGTTACAAAAGAACAACGCAGCCATGCCAAAACGGTAAATTTCGGCATTATATATGGTGTGTCGGCTTTTGGGCTAAGCAATCAAACCTCACTTTCTCGAGCTGAAAGTGCTGAACTGATTGATACTTATTACAAAACTTACCCAAAACTAAAGGAATACATTCAAAATCAGATAGCTATAGCCCGAGAGCAAGGTTTTGTGCAAACAGTACTCGGACGCAGACGCTATCTTAAAGATATTAACTCTCAAAATGCCGTTGTGCGAGGAGCTGCCGAACGCAACGCTATCAACGCTCCTATACAAGGAAGTGCTGCCGATATTATCAAAATAGCAATGATTAATATCCAGCAACAAATCCAAAAGGCGGCACTCAAATCCAGAATGTTATTGCAAGTACACGATGAGCTGGTGTTCGATGTTTACAAACCTGAACTTGAACAAATCAAGCAGATTATCAAATACGAAATGGAAAATGCCTTTTCGTTTGACGTTCCTTTGGTTGTCGATATTGGCGTTGGCAATAATTGGCTCGAAGCACATTAATATAACGTCAGTTCGATATAAAAAAGTAGTTTTAAATTTTGAAAAAAGGG
>JAUMYH010000151.1 GCA_030528745.1 Bacteroidota bacterium | reverse complement strand
ATAGAAAACCTGTTTATCATAAAAATTTGATATGTAGTTAAGTGTGGAACTCAAAATATTTATCTAGATAAAATTCGTATTTTTGTGTTCTAAAACATACCAAAAATGGATGCTACAACCTTATTTTATCTGATATTGACGGTTTTTGTAGTCGAACATTTGTTGGAAGAATGGATTTCGATAGTAGATGCTCGAAAATTTAAAGATCCGATTCCAAAGGTATTGGCAGATGTTTATGATGCTGAATCCTACGAAAAGTCGCAAAGTTACAAGTTTGAAGGACATCGTTTTTCAACTTTCTCTTCATGGGTGTCATTTGGTCTTACTTTGGTGGTTTTGTGTTTTGATGGTTTTGCGTTTTTAGATGAATTTATAAGGCAATATATTGAAAATGAAATTGTTATTTCATTGTTGTTTTTCGGAATATTGATGTTGATAAGCAATGTGATAGCTCTTCCTTTTGAGTATTATGCCACTTTTGTTATTGAAGAAAAATATGGATTTAACAAAAGTACGCCCACTTTGTTTTTCACAGATTTTCTCAAAGAACAACTATTGAATCTGCTTATTGCTGGAGGAATATTGGCTTTGGTGGTATGGTTTTATTTGTTAGTGGGTGCGTATTTTTGGGTTTATGCTTGGCTGTTGATTAGTGGTTTTTCGGTAGTAATGGCATTTTCATACACTTGATTGATTGTACCATTGTTCAACAAACAAACGCCTTTAGAGAAGGGAGCTTTACGTGATGCAATTGAGCAATATGCTAAAAAGGTTGGTTTTGAGTTGAAAAATATTTACGTGATTGACGGTTCAAAGCGTTCGACTAAAGCAAATGCCTACTTTTCAGGATTTGGAAAAACGAAGCAAATTACGCTTTACGATACACTTATTAAAGATCTTACTACAGAGGAAATTGTTGCCGTTTTGGCTCATGAGGTGGGTCATTATAAGCGTAAACATATTATTTTCAGTATGTTGGAATCCATAATCCTGACAGGAGTAACGCTATATGTGTTGTCATTGGCTATCGGAAATCCTATTTTTTCGGAGGCTTTAGGTGTGCAAATACATAGTTTCCATATTGGATTATTGGCTTTCGGATTGATTTATAGTCCCATTTCAATGGTTACTGATTTGATTTCCAACTATATATCTCGTAAGTTTGAGTACCAAGCAGATGAATATGCCAAAAACACTATGGGTACAGCGGTGCATTTGGTTTCTGCTTTGAAAAAATTATCGCGTAATAGTTTTAGTAATTTGACACCACATCCGTGGAATGTTTTCTTTAACTATTCACATCCAACACTTTACCAACGTGTAACACATCTGCAATAAACACTATAGGAATATAATTTCGTTACGAAACCACTTTTTGGGAAGTACTTCAATCACCTACGATATTTTTTTGTCCAAGTAACGCCCATTTCTCGAGCTTTGTCCTGCCATTCCTTTCGATGTCCGTATCCAACTCCTAAAATGGCGTGGGCAATTTCGTGTAAAATGGTATTTTTCACATCTGCTAAATCGTAATAAAAATTATACCTTCCATAGGTCAATACGAGTGCTATTTTTTTAGTTGTATAAAAACAACACCCTTTATATCTACGAGATCTTGTAAAAAATAAGGTATAATCCACCTCATATTTTTCCATCTGCTCAAAAGCGTAAACGATCACTTTTTTGAGATGCTTTTCCAGCTTATCGTGTTTTAGAATATTGTTTAGTAATCTGATGAAAAACGTATCTTTCAAGTTGAACCAAGCGATTTCTCCTTTGTAAATCATCATTT
>JAUMYH010000043.1 GCA_030528745.1 Bacteroidota bacterium | reverse complement strand
CAAGATGGCTTACATGGGCGTGCATATAGAGATGAAATATTTGATAGATTAAACTGAAAAATTAAAAAAGAATTTAAGTCATAGTTAAAAAAAATTAAGGAAGAGATAAAAAAAGGAAGAACTTGGAAAACAAAAACAACCCAAAAACTCGGAAAAGTATGTCGATAGTGAAAAAAGAGTATGAAGATGTTATTGAAATCTTCAAATTGGAAAAAGAATCTTTTGAGAAAAAAAAGAAAAGAATAGATAATATTTCAATTGCTTCAAAAAATTGGAGTAGTTCTTATTTAGATTTTTTTCCGTATGATTCGGTAATTAATCAATTAAAACGTGCAGTAATATATAAAGAAGAAACAAAAATATCTATAAAAAACTGCTATTTAGAAGATAGATTGATTTTTGCTTGTAACAATGAAAATGAGAACTGGGGTAGTCTTTTTATTGAATATAATGATCGAAGCAAAATATCATTTTTGTTTGCTGAAAATGATAGTGAAGACATGATTCTGCAACAACTAAGGATAGCTTATTTTCAGAATAACAGGTATGATAAAGTATTGTCATATATCAATGACGAAGACAATGACGAGGAGTCTTTGATTATCGATCTGTTTAAATATGACGATGATGATATAACGAAAATTATCAGATATGGTTTTTGGGAAGAAAAATCGAATATTTTGCCAGTTAGAGAGTTTGACTTTTCATATACTGAGGCTACTAAAGTTAAGATTTCTGCAACCGATAAATTGGGAAGAAAAATATTAGTTTATAATGGCAAAAAAATAGTTGATATGCGTTGATGCTTCAAATTTGGTCATACCAAAGTAAAATCTAGTAATGCTCCAAATCGAGAGTTTCCAAAATAACTATCAGATTATCAGGAGAGAATTTAAGTGTTGAGCATAAAGAAAGGGATATATTCCTTGCCTTTTGCTGTTTTTGGAGCTAAAAACAACTTTTTTAGAGAAAAAATTGTAATTTCGCAATACGCGTTCTTTGAGGTAATTGTCTTTTCAGGTTTCAGGGGATGTATTATGATACGGAAACTGAGCTTTGCTATGTTAGACACCGCTATTATAGTTGTGATACAGGTACTTTTATATCACAAGACCCGATAGGGCTGGCGGGTGGTAATCCAACGCTGTATGGGTATGTTTGTGATCCGAACGGTTGGGTGGATGTGTTTGGTTTAAGATGTTTAAGGGCCGAATATGATTCAGAGGTTAAACATCTAAAAGAATTAGGAGAGAAATTCCTACAAAAAGGATTTGGAGAAGAATCTGTCGCTAAATATTTACATAATAAACGAAGAGCATTAGGGGAATATTATAAAAACATAACTCTCAGATCGTTAAGAGAGCTTGTATATTATAGAAATATGTTGAAGTATGGGGATAGGTTAGGACCTACATATGATTTTCTTAAGCAATCAGGAAAAACAAGTTCAGAAATAATAGAAAGTGCTTCAAGAACGGCAGGAGACAATACTCAAAAACTTTTCGAAACAATATCAAAAGATTTACCTGCTTCTGGAAAAACTTCTCTTAATGCAATGGGATATTATAGATGAATATATGGAACTGATATTATTAAATTACGAAAATAAGCAGACTGTAATATCATATGATATTCAGAATAATATCTACTGTAGAATTTTCTCAAATATAAAAAGAAAAGGATTTTATGATATTTGGAATAATAGTCTTTTTGGAATAATTGTGTTAAATTATGCAGTATGGGTTTTTGTAGAAACAAATATATTTAAGTTGGCAGATATTTGTGACATTAAGAATGATAGAACGGGTAAGAAAACATCTTTATTTATTGAAACCATATCAGGTAAAGAATACAGATTGGTTACAACTATTGATTTAATATCAGATTATGTATTGGAATCCGACTATTATGTGGATGGAACTGAATATAATCTTGGGCTATATATAGAGAAACTAAAAAAGAAGAAGGATTCAGAGGAATTATTCATAAAAAACGTTTTAACAAATGGGTTGATAATAAGATAATTGTATTCGGTGTAGGTTTTCGGTCTTCGACGAAGGCACGTTCCGTCCCGCCGCAAAGCTTGTCGGCGATAAGGCGTACAGTATTATTACCGATTATCTCGGCACACCTGCGGAAATGTATGATGCCGAAGGCATAAAAACTTGGCAGGCGGAGTTTGACCTCTACGGAAAAATTCGTACCTTCGCAGGACGTTCTTTGAATGATTGTCCGTTCCGTTATCAAGGACAGTATGAAGACAGTGAAACAGGCCTGTATTACAACCGTTTCCGCTACTACTCTCCTGATGAAGGGATGTACATCTCCCAAGATCCGATAGGGTTGGCAGGTGGAAGTAAATTATATGGATATGTTCATGATAGTAATACGTGGGTGGATGAATCTGGATTATATGGGGTTAAACATGATACTCCTGCATGGAATGCCAGAAAAAATCAACAAAGTTCAGGATATGGAAAAGACAATTGGAGAACAGGTTCTTTAAAAAAAGGAGAGATCGTTTATGGTGGTGTTCCGGGACCTTCTCCTTATTATATGGATAAGAAAACTCTTGATGTAAGTGATGGAAGTAGGGAAAAACTATGGAAATCTTTACAAGTAAAACCTAACCCTGAAAAAGGATATAGACCCAAAGTACAAACTTATAGAGTTAAAAGAGATATAAAAGTCGGGAAAGGCTATGCCTTAGCTAATCCAGAATATGGAAAAGGAGGAGGTAGACAGTTTTTCATCGAAAATTATAGTGAAGTTTTAGAACCAATAGGAGAACCTATAAACTTAGAATCAGATAAAAATGTAATATTGTGTAAATAAAGATGGAAATAAACGGCATAAAAACCTGTGAACCAATAGAATGTTTGGTTGGCTATTTAAAAGAACATGACTTTTTAATTACTGAACAAAGAATTGAAGATAGTCATTTTAATGAATTGTATATTAAAATGACAGGGTATTATTTTCAAGAATTAGACAATATAAAAATAAAAGGAATTGAGAAAACGGTTAAAATTAACAACGCCTATATTTGTGATTGTCACTGGTCTATTGTCCAATTAGAACTAAAGAAGTAGGGAAATTAGCTAATGCTCCGGATTGGGAGTTCTAATTGTAACAATCAGATAAACAGCCATAAATTTTAAAGCGTAAGGATAGAGATATTTTCCTTACCTTTTGCTGTTTTTGGAACTAAAAACAACTTTTTTAGAGGAAAAAATTGTAATTTCGCAATATGCGTTCTTTGAGGTAGTTGTCCGTTCAGGTTTCAGGGTCAATACATTGACAGTGAGGTAGATTTATGTTACAATAGGTACAGATACTACTCACCTGATGAGGGGATGTATATCTCCCAAGACCCGATTTCTATTGCGGGTGGGTTAAATGTTTATGCTTATGTTCACGACCCAAACAGTTGGGTGGATATTTTTGGATTAAGTGGTACACACGGACACCATTCAGACCCCAAATTTATGGGGGGCGACCCGAAACAACCTTTAACAAATATGAAAACGGCAGACCATATTGATTTACATCGAGATATGAACGCCTATTTAGAGACAAAAACAAAAGTTATCAATGGAAAAACTGTTTCTATGAGACCCAAGCGAGGCAATTCGGGAAGGATTATAAGGCTGAATTTTACGCGACAAGAACGTTTAGACGCTTTGGCAGAATTTTACACGAAGAATAAAAATAAATATCCAGAGGCTTCGGCTGATTTCTTTTCACAACATCCACAATTACAAAAGACCCCACAATTACAAAAAACAGGTTGTAAATGATGAAATACTTTGAATTACAATTTTACGATAATGATAGTTATCTATTGGAAGTTAGCAAGGTAGATAGACACAAGTACATTACTTGCCCTGCTTGTAAGCTGATTTTGAATAAAAGAAGTCTTATAGAAAAACATTTGTCTACATATAAGATAAAAAGAAAGAAATACCATTTATCCGGCAGTTATGATGGTTTTAATGTGGTGTCGCAAGAATTTAAGGATTTGTATAATCTTTCAGGTTGGCAAGGGCTTGTGTTCTATCCTATACCTAAAAGCAAAGGCTTTTATTTGATAGAATGTTCCCAACAAGTTGTAATTAACGAAACAAAACGTCCCGTCGAATTTGAAAGTAAATGTGAGGAATGTGGTTTGTATATGGGTGTTTATGGTAGTGTTCCTCTGTACATTGATGCTGATGTAATACAAAAGTTGAAACCGAATACTTTTTATAGAAGCAACTTAGAGTTTGGATATGATTTTGAACAGGGATATAGTTTATTTGCTTCCCAGGAAATAACAGACAAGCTAATGGAGTACAAATTAATAATAAAAAAGGATTTGATAGAAGTTAGTAGTATTTAATACATATTTAAGAATGGTTTAAGTTCGGTTTTAATCAAGGCGTTTTTTTTCTGCTTTCTTTCTTCTGCCTTTGGCGGAACATTGGCGGAGTGGTTTTTGTGGCTTTGCCACTAAAAAATGACTTTTTCGGCAAAAAAGTTTCTCTTTTCGGGAGCTTCCAGCTACTTTTCGGGTGTCTCCCGCCACCATTCGGCACAACCCCGTCGTCTTTAGGATGCTTCCCGCCATATTTCGGCACACTCCTGACACCTTTCGGGGACTTCCCGCCTTCTTTCGGTAGTCTCCCGCCACCTTTCGGGTGTTTCCCGATAATTATCGGGGGCGAACACAGGGTTCGCCCCTACAACCCACCCCCCAACACCTAATACCCAATACCTAACACCTAAAAAACATCATCGCTCCAATTGAAATGTTTTTTGTAACTTTGGATTTTCGTTAAAGTTTGATTTATCAAAAGGAGAAAATTATGTCGGTAGGAATATTTGTTGACCCTGATTTTTACACCATCGGTGCAGGGAGTTTTGAGCACTGTTTTTTCTCAAACATTGCATATCATTTGGAAAAATTTAAATGACAACAATAGCAGAAATATATGAAAAGCTGGATCAATTTGGAACATTTATGTCGATTGATGATGAGCTGATTATAATGAGCAATTTAGAGTCTCTTGATATTGCTTATATAGAACAAAATAGAGATAAAATTTGTGATATCATTGATTGGCTACGCTCTTCTCATATGGATACTTATGATGAGGTTGACGAAACAAATATTGAACAGATAAAAGTATTTTTGCAATGGCTGAAAAGAATTGGTGAAAAAACATCAATTAAAAAAGATTTTATTGACAGCAAATTGAAAATATTTTCGATAAACATAAAAGATGATAATGAAAACGTAGAACTAAGAAGTTAACACCTAATTACAAATTAAACAAAAGAAAGATATGAAATGAGTTACGACATAAGCCTATATAGAACTGAAACTAAAGAAAAAGAACTTCATTCGAATGATGAAAACTTTTTTGATAATTACGAAAACTTAGTACCTTTCACGGAGGAACAGTATCGCAGTTTAAGAGCAAGATTGGAAGAATACGATTATGTGCTTCAAGAAAAAAATAAATACGGTTTGTTATTCGGGCATGAAGAGTATGGAACAGCATTGCTTACCGAAGAAGCTCTGTTCTTTACCACTTCATCTGACGAAGATGATATTTTCGAGGTAGGACTGATTGCTTCCGAATTGACCGATACCGGCGAGTTTGCCAAATATGACCCGCAAAATGACGGCTGGGAGGAGATATACTAATGTTCCAATTAAAGCCATGAGGAGGAAAATATATGAGTGATTTTACATTTTTAAGAGCCTATAAGGTTATAAACGAAGAGCAGGATAATGGTTTTGATACAATTTTTTATCCGGTAACGGATAGGGAAATTGCCTCTTTGGAAACGGAACTGCAAAGCAAACTTCCGCCGGAACTTGCGGATTTTTATTCTCAGGTTGGTTATGGTTTTATCAAAAAAGAATCGGGAAATATAAACCGGTTTGTGGATACATATACGTTGCAGGATATTAATCTAAAGAGAGGAGATTTTGAATATGACCCGGATTTAGAGATATATGCTGAATTTTACAATAACGATAAACTGTTGTTTTTTGAAGTCAATGAAGGCGTATACCTTGCAATAGACAAATTTAATAACAAAGAGAAGTGTGCAGTCTATTATTTCAAAGATAAAATAGCAGATTCATTGGAAGAGTTTATTCATAAAATATTGGAACAACCGGATTTCTTAAATGAATATTGATACGTGATACGATAAACTAAATAAAAGGAGATAAAAAAGTGCCGAATACAACAGAAAAATTTTTACAAGAACTTGAACAGCAACGAATCCGCCGTGAGAATCTTACAAGAGAGGATTTAGAAAATACATATTCCGTTTTGGAACAAGAGAATTTTCCTGATGATAAAACAATTGAATTTACTGCCGACTTAGGTACTTGCAAAGAGATAGCCTATCATTATGAGCTCATTTGTAAAGACTGGGAAAAAGACAGGCACCTGCGTTTTGAAAACAGCTTTGACAGACACGGCAGCACGGGAATCGAATTCTTATTTGAACAGCTGAATAAAATAAGCAACGAAAAATTAAAAATATTCACTGTTTATCTTATAGCGGAAATTCTTTCCAAATCGGAACATAGGGATTATTATACATCATTTTGCAATCGCCTTATTCCTGTAATAATTTCTCTTATCGGGACAAATAATATCCTCCGCCGCAAGCTAATAATAGCTTTGGGTTGGATAGGCACATCAAAAGAAATAGATATTCTGATACGGCAAATGCTCGATGACGAAGATAGTCTTTGCAGGGCGTGGTCTGCAACAAGCCTTATGCAAATGTCATTTCGCCGAGTGAAACAAGAAACATTGCGTAAAAAGACAAAAACAGCATTCGCCCAAGGTATTACCGAAGAAAAAGATTTTTACGTTTGCGGAACTATGATAGAGTCAGCTCAAACCTTATTTGATAAAAAATGGCTATCATCTTTTGCCGTAGAAAACATTGATACCGAGAAAATAGAAAAAGTTCGAAAATCGGCTGTACGATTTTTAGGTAAGGATTAACCTATAAGGAAAATAAGAATATGAAAGAATTAACTAAACATTCTATGTGGTATTGTTACTGTATTCTCGGTAAAGTCGAAGATTTGTTACAAGGCTTGGAGTATCCCGATAATTGGATGAAATGCTACGAAGTCATTGATAAATTTATAAAAGGTTTGCCTCGTAAAAGTATTCACTCCGAGCAAATGAAAAATAGAATTCTTAAAATTGAAAAAAACGGAGTTCCCAGAATTACCGGCAAAAATGCGCCTTTGGGTGGAGTTTTGACATGGAATCGCAAAAACAATGAAAAGATATGTACACTCTATCTTAATGAACAGATTAACGATATTAATCAGGCAAAAGCGTGCGGACTTAGCTACGGCGACTGGCAGATAAAGCAATTCCCCCAACGCGACTCATATATTTATTTTCATAGAAACACTGTAAACGGTTCTCTATCAAAAGATGTCAATATAAGGAATCCCTTAGTCGGATATTACCCCGATTTTATCTTTGATATGCCGGGTTGCGGCGACCCGTCGAATGATCATATAAGCAATTTTAAAGCTCATATCGAAGTTTATATTTACATAAGCGAGCGTTATGCAGATATAAAAGGCGAGCAGGAAATAGAAGAATTTGTTATGGAGATGGCAAAATTGGCAAATGCCATAAAGGTCGGCAAAGCCAAAAGCGTATGGTGCAGGGAATGGATAGACGAATTTGGCGATAATCATTTGGAGAATCTGATATGGGGCTCCCGAGCCGACAGACGTACACTTGAATATTCAGCTAACGGAAAAATTACAGGCTGGGAAACCATCTTCGAAAGATAGTTTTTATGTTAATCAAATTATGTTATAATATTAATCGAATTAAAAAGAGCGTAAAATATGAGTATTTTAAAAAATTTTGGATTGAGCAAACAGGACAAGCACAGCAAACAAGCGTCTATAGAGCAACAGGAGCTTCGTATCAATCTGACTAAAAACGGTTTGTATATTAATGATGAGTTTATGGAAAACCTGTCAATGGATATTCTGGCGGAAAAATTCGGCGAATACAGAAAAGTATTGTACGAATCACCTGATGGAACAGCAAGTAAAGACGATGCAAAAGAAATATATATATGGGATAATTTGGGAATAAATGTTTTTGTTTCCAAAGGAAGTATTGGAGAAATACAGCTAAGGATATGCGAAGACCCGGACTGGGAGAAAAATGTAAAATTTGCGTTTTTTGATGTACATCCAACACAGGTATTTCCCGGCATTTTTACGATAAATGGCAAAACTGTTTTGGAGGCTATCCCTCAAAAAGAATTGAGAGATGCTTATGTGTTTTTGGAAATGAAAGTCGGCAACTGGAAAGTAAATTGCTCATTGTCGAGTAAAATAAATTTGGTTTTAAAAGCAATACCTTTTCAGGAACGTTTAAGAAAATCCGAAACCGATGAGATAGCCGATTTGGTGCGTGCCGAACCCAAACCTATACGGGATATAAGTTTTTGGTACAAACCGCCGAAAGTGTCGAGCGGTAAATGGAAATTGCCTAAAGTGGAAGGTGAAGTACTTAAGTTTACAAACTTCAATTTTAAACTTGCTATTATCCAAGAACTGATGTACGAACAAGAATTGCTTAAACCGAAATTTGATGTATATGATTTTTGCAATGATTATGCAAAAAAAGAAATAACCCCCGATGATTACTACGATAAAATGATACCTGAAGTAAAAAGCTGGTTTCAGAAATTGGAAATACCTGCCGAACTTGCCCCAAAGGTAACACAGCTCTTTCTTGACGGCGGAAACGAAATTAATATGCAGCTTATTCCGCAGTGGAACGGCGAGGATAATTCTTTTGAGATTAAATCTATTTCCGATGAGGAGTTGGCACAGTTTCCAAACTTAAAACTTATTGACGGCACAGTTATTTATATTTCCGAAAAAGCAAAGAAAAAACTTATCAAGAAAGGAATTAATATTGCAGAATAAAAGTTCTAAAAACTAATTAAAAATAAGGCATAACCTATGGAAAAAATAAAATCACTTATTAAAAGCCTGCATGAAGTAGTAAAGAATAGCAAATCGGGTCATTTGCCTTTAAAGGAAAGAGTATCATTATTGAATGCTATAAATGATACAAGCGTTATTGGTAAACTTTATTTCGAATGCCTTAAAAAAGTATATCCTGTCTGGGCGAAGGATTTTCCGGACAATCCGATAATGACGGGTATTATTAATAAAGCAGACGCTTTTTTATACCGGCAGTCGGGGGATAGAAAGCAATTTGAAACATTCTATAATGATAATACCAACTATTTTGAATCAGTCACGAGAGATACGGGATTAGCCGGTATGACAGCACTTTCTTTATGTGTCGTTTTGGGTTACGGTACCGAATTGGAGATAGAGGATTATCGTGGAGAAGATGATGATGTATTTGATTGGCAGGATTGGACACCTGATTTTTACGCTTCGATGGCTTATTCGGGAGGTAATCCTTTTGTCGGAGAAGGCAATGTTGTTCGCAGAAAAGAGTTTTGGGATTGGTATTTAGAAACGGCCTTACAATTATACACTTCCCCCGATACAGCTGTACTTGTTCTAAATATTAGTACAAATAAGCCTGCAAAATCATCTGAATTCAGACGAAACCAGTCTTACACATCAGATGCTATCAGAGAAAAACTTGAACATATTGTAGATATGACAATTGAGGATTTGTATAATCAGGAGAATGACATGAGTTTTGACAGAATAGAATATAATTCTATTTGTTTGGAATTATCTGGCACAACTACAGAGATTCTCTTTTATATTAAAGGGAATGCAATCAAGTTAAAGGAAATGAGAATGTGGCCTGACGAAAATCAAAGTGATGTAATAGATGATGTTAAACAGGAAATGTATAATCAAAGTCCCGAAGAAGGAGCATGGCTCGAAAGCCATATGGTTATTTATCCGGATAAATCATACAAAATAAACTTTATCTATGATGATTACAATCAGTTATCTAAAACAGCAAGGGAGTCGGACAAAATAAAAGAAGAATTTCGTGTTTATCCCCGCAGTAAGGAATTTACCCCTCAATGGTGGCAGGATATTTTAGGAAAAAAAGCCAAATATCTTAAATAGATTATTTCGCAATTAGGAGTTGGAAATGCTTAATTATAAATTAAACAAAAAGAGTATAAAAATATGGAAGATAAACTAACATTCTTAAAGCGATACTCTCCGAATATAGAAATTTTAGGAGTATCAAGCTTTGATAAATCGCAACTTGATATGCTGCCTCTATATTGGCAGGAGGCTTTTGAGGCTCATTCTTCGGAGGAAAAACTTGACATCATTCTCTCCGAATGGGCGAACTATGACTATCAGTTTCAAGCAGTGTACTCTTATCTCGAAGATAACTTAATAGATGTGGATCTTATCAGGCAAAATAACGAAATATCTTTGTTGTACTCACTTCGTAATGCAGCCGGAAATATATGCTATTATGAGGGGAAAAATCCCAAGACAAAGAATACACCCGAAAATATCCGCAAGAGATGGAACGAAATCCCCGAAAGCTTTCGGGATATTTATGATGAACTTCATAATGGTTGGGTCTATTTTGCCTCTCAGTCCAATGGGCTGTCTGCAGTCGAAGATTTATTCTTTTTAGATGAAATGGATTGGGGTATTCTGGAAGAAATAGATGTGCATTCATTGCCCTTCGTTCTTAGCGACAGTATCCCATTTTTCTCTAATGGAATGGGAGCTTATGCCTGTTTTGATTTAAAGTCGAAGGATAATCAGAGCGGTTTTATTTGGTATCATGATAAAGCACCGCGATTAGATATCGAGCTATGGGCTGTAATTGACGAATGGACGAAAATAGGGATAGAAAGATGAGCTTTCACAATTTTTAAAATTTAGCAAGAATATTCATTATGGATAATAATATATGAATCGATTAATAGTATACGGAAGTTTTGCAGTTGTTATTCTTCTCTTGTATGCCATAAAAAAACTGTTCTTGGATAAGATAAAGAATCAGATGCTAAGGTATATATTAGCAATGGCGGTATCTTATGCCGTACTTATAGTTTTTGTTATAATAGGCATAGAAAACGAGTTTATAGGATTAGCTTTTCAAAAAACGCTATTTTATTTTCGTAGCGGAGGCGTAGGTATACCACCCATAATGATAATGGTTGTGGTTCCTGCACTTTATTCCATATTCTTTATAGGATATTTAAAGAAAGGATTATCCGCTAAAGAAGAATGGAAAATGAAAAAAAGATTGATGCTTTCGGTTTTTGCCAATGGTATATTCTCTTTTGTGCTGCTGATGTTGTTTTATCGTTCGTATTATTTTGGGTATAGTTTATCGAAACAGTGGGCTCTTATTAAAGCAAGCTGCGAATACATAGATTGGCGGTTTCTTCCTCCATTCGTAGGACTGATGGTTTTATTTGTGTATGTAATGAAGCGGGACCATTTTAAGCAATACAAAAAAGACAAAAAATAAAAAAAAGGAAAAAAGCATGGCGACAGATGAACTTGCACAACATATCACCCAAATAGTGCATAATAACTTGGGCGATATTGATATTCCAATAGTATTTGATAAACCGAAGAGTGCAAATCTCGAAGGAACTTATGTTTTTTCGGACAATGAGATGTATCATTATGTATTTATCGAAAGAGGTAAGGTCGGTTTCTATAATCGGTATACAAAGCTTGTTGATATATATTATGCAGTAATTAAGGATTTGATTGCTCCCATAGCAAAAGATTATGAATTTAAGAACAGAAATAGAGGGCAGGATTTTAGGCGTATATGGTTTTCAAAAGAGTTAGAATTGTGGGCTTTATTCGGTGAAGAACTTTACAACAAAGCGAAACGGGAAATTGATGCAATTATATTAAATCATCCGTATGTCGATGAATAAGGGCTGATGTATTATAAGAAGCACCGGAGGAGGGATGATTATTTATAGAACAGAAAATTTAGGAACGGCGATGAATAATGTACAAGATATAATTGTGAAATGCAGTGAAATAATTAGATGCGATTCGATACATCATTTAAGATTACCGTACAGGAATTTGATTTTTGAGCAGCTATCACCATTGAAAAGAGGTATCTTGGTATTGAAGACAATCGAAAATATTTTATATCTGTGTGACGAAGCTTATCCGAACGACGGGTACTGCAAAGAATTGTATAATGATTGCATTTCGTTTTTGGAGGGCGATATGTGCCGTTCCGAATTTGGAGGTGCTCTAAAGTGTAATAAAACAAAATTTGACAATACCCTTGAGACAGGAATATTTTCAGCCTCTTATGTCGGATTTGCCCTGTATCAGGCGGGCTATGAAATACTGAATGATAATTTTATAAGAGAAGAGTCTTCAGACGAATTTTCGGAAGCCCCCGAACTGTGGAGCTCATTGTTTTTTGCAAGTTTGGCATACAATGGCGGAGCCGATGATTTCGACAATATTTCCGCAGAAAGAAATAAAGCCTTTTGGAATGATTTTTTGAAAAATTTTGAACAGACAGCCGACAATAAGTTTGTCCCCAACATGGCAAAATATATTATTACGGCTGATGAAGATGTCGAAGTATGCAAGAGAAAACAGGAGATAATGGCAGAGAGCCCCGACAGTAGTGTAAATCTTTATTTAAGGGATTTATCCGGTTTGTATTTTAAAAAATACTTTAGCCATGACACGGAAAAAATTATTCTCAGGTTTTATTTTGTGGATAATAAAATTACAGTTACCGGATATACTGAAAATATTGATGGAGACACATCATTAATTGGTAATAGTGATATTGCGATATACAGTATGGGTTTTAATTTTTCCGAAAAACTGTCGGATATAAAAAGGACGATGTACTCTTATAAACCTGAGGAGGGAGCTTGGTTGATGTTTGATTTGACTGTTGAATCGGATGGAGGTTTTAAGGTGGAATTTAACTACGACAATGATGATTCTTTTTTCAGAACGAATATTACATGCGAAAACTTTAGAAATGAAATGAAAAAATTTCCGCGTCAATCACGGTTTGTGCCGTATTGGTTGGCACAGATGCTATCGGCATAAAGAGTAATATAAATTTAAATGAAGGCTTAAATATTAAGTCAATTATCTGATAGTTGCCGTCATTCGCTTTAACCATGCACACTCTTGGTCATTGAGCTGTGGCGAAAGTCTTCTGTAGCACATTTCGTGATATTCGTTGAGCCAGTCGATTTCGTCTTCGGTCATAAGCGAACGTTCCAAGCCTCGTCGGTCGAATGGGAATAATGTAAGTGTTTCGAATTTGTAAAACAGTCCGAAAGCATTACTCTTTTTGTGTCTCTTTACGGCTATAAGATTTTCGTGGCGTATGCCGTATTTACCTTGCATGTAAACAGCCGGCTCGTTGCTTGTAACCATTCCTTCTATGAGAGGTTGCGGATTTTCTTGCATTCGTATGCTTTGCGGTCCTTCGTGTACGCATAGGTGATGCCCGACACCGTGTCCGGTACCATGTCCGAAGTTTTTGTAGTACTGCCAAAGGTATTGGCGGGCAAGGACATCGAGTTGTGTGCCGCGTGTGCCTTGCGGAAAGACAGCTCTCGACAGAGCTATTACCCCTTTTAGTACAAGTGTAAAGTCGCGTCGTTGCTCGTAAGAGAGTCTGCCAAGCGGTATTGTTCGGGTAATGTCGGTGGTACCGTCGGTGTATTGTCCGCCGGAGTCGAGCAATAGCAATCCGTGCGGTTTAAGTTTTAGGTCGGTCTGTGGTGTAGGCGCATAGTGAACAATAGCACCATGTGCCTGATAGGCGGCTATAGTCTCGAAACTGTCGCTAACGAAGCCTGCCTGTTCACGGCGGCACTCGTGCAGCTTGTGCGATGCTTTCAGCTCTGTGGCAACACCATCTTTTACAGCCTGTTGTAGCCAGATACAAAAGCGAACCAAGGCAACACCGTCTTTTATCATGGCACGCCTGAAACCTGCAAGTTCCGCAGAGTTTTTTATCGCTTTTGCCTCTATTATGGGCGAAGTGAGATTTTTTAATTCGTTGCGTTGATATAAAACCGAAAACACTTCGTAGTTGGCACGACTGAAGTCGATTGCTATTTTAGTGTTGGCAACAGTAGCGAGAAAGTCGAAAAAACAGTCGTATGCGATTACCTCTATACCGTTTTGGGAGAAATAGAGACATGCCTTTGCATCACACTTGCAACTGTCGATAAAGAGGATAACCCTATCTGTTGCCACATAAGCGTACGCTACCGCTACGGGGTTGAACTCTATATCGTTACCTCTTATATTGAAAAGCCACGCTATTTCGTCGAGGGCGGTAATAACAAATGCCTCTGCTCCGATGTTTTGTATTGCTTTGCGTAGTGTATCTACCTTTTTTAAAAAACTTCTGCCTGCCTTCGAAAAGAGCCGTATAGGGTTTTGCGGCATCGAGGGGCGAGATATCCAAACCTCCGACACAAGGTCGATGTCGGTAGCGATAGTTACATTTTTTGAGGCAAACAGGCTCTGCCATCGTTCGAACTCACTTATGGAAAACAGTTTGGCATCTAAAGAAATAACATCGCCAGCCGATACTTCAGCCATAAGCCATTGTTCGATAGTAGGAGTGGCGGCTAAACCCTCTTTCATCAACTCTATACCTGTGTCGGCAAGTTGTTCGGCAGCTTGTATAAAGTAGCGTGAATCTGTCCAGAGGGCTGCTTTGGATGTGGTTACCACCAATGTGCCCGCAGAGCCATCGAAACCCGAAAAGGCACGGCGAGCCTGCCAATGTGAGGCCACATATTCGCTGCCGTGCGGGTCGGTGCTTGGTATTATGGTGGCTGCAATGCGATGCCTAACCATTGATTGCTGTAATGAGATCAGTAGAGACATGGTTTTTTTGAGGTTTTTGTTTCTTTTTAATTAAGATTTAAAAAAACTTGATGAGATGTTTTTCGAACATTTTTGAGCAAAATAAGGTATAAATATTGATTTATGCCATTATATCCCGATTGCTTGTATAAATAAATTTGTCTTAAAAAAACTTACAAAGATAATTCTTTTGTAAGATTATCTTGAGCCTGTTTCCTTACTCTTCGGGCATATCTTTTTTGTTTTTACTTCTTCGTTTTATGTCCGAATTAGTTGTGTCAATCACTTGTTCCACTGCGTTGGCAAGTGAACTATATTGCGTAGGGTTAGCAATTTTCATTGCGATAAGATACGGAATGAGTTTCACATTGATAGCTTCGAGCAGCGGTTTTTTCAGCGACGAGGCAGAAGATGAATTTTTCTGCTCCGAAAGGGTCTTTTCGTACTCGGCACGAAGCTCAGTAAAGGCATTTTGTTCGGTGCGAAGTTGCGAAATGATTTCTTTTATCCCTTGAAGTGCCTCAATAGCCTGCTGCATATCGGGGGTCGAAAAATCCTGCAACAGCGACTCTATCAGAGACGACTCTACAGCATAACTCTCCCGTGTAATCTTTATCCCGTACTTTGAGAAAACACCATAAAGCTTCTCTGCACTCTCTTTCAGTGAAGGCACCGGCAGAGTGCGATAGCCAAGCAGTGCCGTATTCAGAGAACGTAACAGAGTGTCGCGTCTGAGGTCGGCATCTTCAAGTCTGGAAAATGAAACATCACGCTTAATGGCTTCCGTGATTTGAGCCGAAAGCGTTTCTATGTCGGCAAAAAGAGGCTTTAAGAAATCTTCCTCCTTCAAACCACTCTCTTTGCGGTAAAGCACCAATAAACGGTCGGAAACATTATCTATTTCGGTGGTGCGAATGGATGTGCTTAGTTTGTTCATATCAATAAAATTTTAGAGAATTAAAAATAGATTTTTATTAACACCGCTAAGGTATAAAAAATATATTTCACTAAGCAACTATTCAGGTAAACTTTAACATTATTTAGTTTTTAGCCTTGCCTGTTTAGGCAAAATGAGAAAACAACTGTTCCCGACCATTGCCTAATTAGGCGATACGAAAAAACAGCTGTTTTCTACCTTTACCTATTTAGGCGAAGGTCGCCTCCACGTGTTTTGGGGCTTCGCCTAAATGGGCAGAATAAGAAACTATTTGTTTTTTTAGTAAAAGCTTTAATAAAGATATATTAAGCACTTATCCAATGGTTATTTTCTGATATTTTAAAATTTTACTACGATTCTAAAGTCTATAGGATGAAAAAATAATTATAAACATTTTTTGAGATGTTTTTTTACTCACATAATTAATACTTTGCATTATCTTAGTTGAATATATTGGGATTTCCCGTAAGTATTTCCAGATTACTGTTTTTAAAATCCTTATCGTTTGTTAAAAGAACGAATGAATTTTCTTGACAAATTGATTCGATGGCTTTATCTATAAAATCTAATCCATCTACTGTTAGAAAGTTTTCAACATCTTGTTTTTGAATGTTTTTTCCGATAATTTGAAAATGCTTTAAAATATCATGTCTAACGATGATGTAAATATCTTCGAGAGCCTTTTCCCCTTGTGGACTATTTCTGAAATCTTTAAACTTTTGGGTAGGATTTAATTTTTCGCGTTCAATTCTCACAACTCTATTGACAACTTCAGAAATAACTAAAAAATCTGTAAACATTTTATTCCCCTGACGCAATAAATTTCTGAACACATGAGCATAATTTTGTTCAAAAGCATGTTGTGCAGATGGCCAAAATAAATAAATTATTACATTGGCATCTACAAATATTTCTCTACCTTTTAGTTGAGTAAAATTGTGCAATTTGTATTTTGTAGCCATCTCAATCTTCTAAAATTTCATCAATACTTCTTCTTAATGCCTCGGGATCTTTATAAAAGAGTTTGGCTGTATCTACCACTCTTTTCAAAGATATCTTTCCTGATTCTGAAATATCTGAAACTTGAAGATTTTCTTTAATGAATTCTTCGGAGTAATCTTTATACAGTTGTCCAACAGCTGTGTTTAAAAAAGCAGTTGTTAACATTTCAATATTTTTAAAAGAAAGCATCACTTTTTTCTTCTCTTGAAATGCTTTATTGATAAGTTCAAACACTTTTTGCCCGTCTTCGGCTTCAACTCCAAAAACATCGCCAATGGTATTGACTATGCGTATTGTTACATTTTCCATTTCTTTAAAATATATCATTATTGTCTATTTCTTTCTTTAGTAGATAATTACTATCATCATCTGTTCTAAATTGCAAATTTACAATTGTACCTGGAAATTCTGCATCAAAATGTTTACTAATTTCTCCATCACAATCGTATTGATAAAAACCATCGTTACTTATAATTTGCATTTTTCCTTTATTCATATGAATAAATTCTTTTAATACGGCTAAGCCTATTCCTCCTGAAACTTCTTCTTTTGTAGTATGTTTATCTTGAATTGCCCATTTTATAGCTTGACAAGCTGTCAGTATTTTACCAAATCGTTGATTGATTTTATTTTTAAATCCTATACCTATATCTACGATGGTAAATTCTATTTTGTTTTTATTTGGAAAGAATTGACCACAAGTATAAATAAATTCGGTTTCACTATGAGTTTTAGCGTTAAGAAATATCTCATATATTGTTTCTATCATTTTTTCTTTTACCCCTTGCGACATCTTGGGCAAATCAGTAGCATGTCCATCTATTAATTCTTCTATGATATAGTTTTTAAAATACTTCCCGTCAGTTGGTTTTAACTTTTGGTATTTTATAGTCGTGCGATTGGTATCTAAAATTCGTTCCTTTCCATAATAAGTCAAGAAGTCATTTTTAAGTAAAATCGTTTCTATTTGTGGACTTAAATAGTCAAAATGAATATTATTAAGATTAGAAGTAAACTTATCTAATATTGCACCCAAGACAGCACTCATATTTGCAGCAAAAAAATCTCGTATTCCAAAGTGTATATTTGAAATTTCTTTATTTTTTTGATAAAAATTAATAAGGTTTTGATAACTTTCAAAAGTTGTATTTACTCTACACAATCTATTCATTCTATCTTGTAGTGAATATAATCCTTAATGTTATGTTTAAATTTTCCTCTTCCTTACCCCCGCAGGTTTTTAAGGCTTTGTTGAATGGTTTCTATCTTCGCCAGTGCGTCGGCTTGTTTTTTGCGTTCCATTTCCACCACTTTTTCAGGAGCGGAGCTGACAAATTTCTCGTTGGAAAGTTTTTTCTCCACCGAAGCCAAAAAGCCTTGCGTATATTTGAGTTCCTCTTCGAGTTTTTTG
>JAUMYH010000150.1 GCA_030528745.1 Bacteroidota bacterium | reverse complement strand
ATTATTTACCGTCTCTTTAAACTATGGCTCTTTCTGTTATATAAATCATTAAATTTAATGTATTTGGGTAACTCATGAGGATTAAACTCTTCGTGCGATATCTCTTTTAAACTCTCTGCAATACGGATAAAATCTTTCATCTGCTTGGGGTCGATATGCTCTAAGAATATAGCAAGATTGCCTTTAATACGATATCCCCACAATCTACCTTTCTCTACGCTATCGCTTCGCAATAGATAGTGTGTGTTTTCCTTTTCGTTTTCGTAGAAATTTATGTATCTATAAGCTACTCCTGATAAATACGGTGTTTCTGGTAGCTCTATGCTATCTTCAAAATTTAACATCTCTTGGCGAAACTCATCAAGAGTTAAATTATATTTTGTCATCTCTACGTTAGATAGGTCGCTGTGCTCCTCTCTATTATATCCATCGTAATTTCCTTTTCGTATTCTTTCGTTGAGAATCCTTATTATCTGTCCGTCTTTATACGCTTTAAGTTTACCTTTTTTTAACTTTTTTAATGGCAATTCTATGGAGTAACCTGTATATCTAAACCATTTTTTATCAGGCATTTTGAAGTTTTTGTCAACAGTTATATTTTGGTCGCAAGTATTGTCTATCGTAATCATACTATCCTTAGGGATTGTCAACGTTCGGTAAATCAGAGTATTCCTGTTTTTTTTGAAATACTGAGCCATACGTACGTCTCTATCACATCCATAGAAACAATCATCACACTTAGATATAAAGGGGAAATACACGAGTTTTACGGTATCTTTTTTATCCAAAACCTCTTTAAATCGGCAATAAATATCAAGATGTGCATTTATACTTGTTTGGGAGAACGAATAAGTGTTGATATAAAACAATAGAAAAATTAATAACAAAGGATATTTTTGAATTTTTTTTATCACAGTTTTGAAATAAGAGAAACTTATACCTTGATTTGATTCTGCGTAAGTTTCGACTCCTTCTCTGGGAAGATATGGATCTTCTCCCCCTGCATACGCCCAATCAGAAGTGTAGAAGTTTATTCTTTTGTCAAAATGGGTTCCCTCTCTAGAGACATATTTGAAAAAACCAAGTACCCAATTGGGTTGAGAAATGAGACCAAGCGCTTCCTGTCGTTTAGAATCTGCTTTATCATCGTCCGATGGGAAAGCATGACCAACAAACTCTTTTTCTATTCCATCTTCATCTTTTTTTATTATTACAGGGTGAGTATGAATATCAAAAGCGACTGTTCTACCATCGTCTGAAAACTCTCTATATCCCTTAACAAATGAGATTGAGGAATGCTCTTCAGATTTTATGAGTGATGAGGTAGTTCCGTCTGTGGCAACTAAATAACCCTGTTCGGTTGCTCCATTTTTTGCGTCTTTGTACAAATTTTCCACTTTATTCACAAGTTCGTCAGAAGGTAAGTTCATCACGCGTTTTTTTTCTATACACTCACGGATATCCGACTCTTTTTTAGATTTAGTCAGAGCTATTTTTATCCGATTAACCTCAGCAGGTTCGGTGTAATCCGTTTTCACCCCGTTCATGTTGAAGTAATGTGTCCCGATTATATCGTTTTTTTTAGGCTTTTTTCGAAAAGGGTTGTTCAATACATCTTTATCCAATACGCCCCTGTATAGCACCGACTTAATGTCGTCGTAATCGTGGCTGTCGAGTACTCTTTTATCTAAAATATCTATCATGGCAAAAATAAGTTGTTATGATTGTTCGTTATTATTGCATTGGCAATATTCACCAAATACCTTTTTATACAGCTCTGCTTTGCGATATGGGTCGTCGATATTGCTAACTGTGTCCAACTTTTGGAATTG
>JAUMYH010000042.1 GCA_030528745.1 Bacteroidota bacterium | reverse complement strand
ATCATCATAACCTATTTCGCTTACCACTCCTTCAAGTACGGCATATACAAATTGATTGTCGGCTCTTAAGTCAATACCATTGTGCATTTTCCATTGATTGTGAATAGGGTGTACACGCATACCATAGTCAGAAGTCAGATGTAGATTTCCTTTGATAGGCATTGCTATTTTGGGAATATTTTTTTTGATAGTTTCTTTTTCCTTACTATGGATTACTTCAGAGAAAATACGTTTCATCAGCACGGTTTCTAAAGAGTCTTCTATCTTTTTAATATTAACCTCTTTTTTTTGTGTGGATTGAATTATGGCCTGGAGTGAATCAACTTGTTTTTGGAGCTTTTTCTTACCAAAAGAAAATATATTCCAAAATTCCTTTTTTTCTTTTGCAGGAAGTTCCTCATTTACAACCTCTGGAGTGTATTTATTTGAAGTTTTTGGTGCAGAACTTACTAGTGTATTAAATTGAGCTTGAGAATCAATAAAACACAATATAAGAAAGATGATACAGGTATTTTTAATAACAAACCTCATTGTTTATCAAATATATTTTTAATGATTAAATCTATCTCTTTGTTGATTTTACGGAAGTTAGCCATAAGGACTTCTTCTTTTTTATCTACGCCATTTTGGTCTTTAAAAGAGTAGTACACAGGCATTTTAGGGTAATTATCCTCTTCTTTTTTGATTTCTTTCATATCAAGATTGATTTTACCGCTTATAACCGAGGTTTTATACTCCATAGACTCGTTGTCTTCTCCTTGTGCTATCATTCCGACCATTTCACCTGTGCGAAGCGTTGCTATTTTACCTGCAGGTATCATTGAATCCATTTTTTCGTTAATGGATTGAGTTGTACCTTGTTGAGAAATGGATTCGGAATAGGTTTTTTGTTTGATTTTACCAAACATTTTCTCTAACCATTCGAGGGTTGATTTATCACGAGCCGAGCCTGATAGAATGTTACCGATAATAGCCGAAATGGTATCTCCTACTTCTTTTTTGTAGAATTGTCGAAGCTGAGGAATTTCTTGAAGTCCGAGCATAACGGCAACTTTGTTGGAACGTGCCGTAGCTATGACGTTATCGACCTTATGAATGTAAATGGTTGGGAACTCATCGGCAATTAGTCCACTCGGATAATTTCCTTTGGAGTTAATCAATTTGAGTACGCGATTCAGCACGGCAGAATATAGGACTGAATTGATGTCTTGAGTATTGGGGTCAGAAGCCAAAATAATGATAGAGGGGTCTTCCTTGTCGGATATTTTGAGTTGTACTTCATCGCCACTAAACACCCAAAAACTTTCTTTTGTAGCCAATCTTGACAAGAATATTTTTACAGTACCTACCTGCCCCTCTAATTGATCAAAGGCTTTGTTATCGTAAGCTGATTTAAAGGGCGAGAGCAACGAACCTAACTCTTCGTTGGTAAAAAGCGTTGTAAAAATTTCCTCATAACTTCTGTTCATAAAGGACAGTATATGTGGCAAGGTCGAATATTTCCCATTTTCGTGGGTAGCAAAAAAGTAAATCACAGAAGACAGGAAGTTGATGGCTGATTGCGTAAAGAACTGCTCTGAACCGCCACCACCGGAACCGCCACCTTTTTGAAGTGCGGACACCATAGATTCTGCCATTTCTTGAGCCTCGGCAAGAGTACGGACATATTCCTTTTTAAAAGGATTTACTCGTTTGGAACGCTCTACTTGATTAAGATTAATAACATTAAACTTGTGAGTATAATCTTGGTCTGTTTCTTTTTTAAGCAAATGATGATAATAGGCAATTTGTGCTAGGTCTGGAAACTTAAAGTCGTATATACAAAGACAAAAACCTTTTTGAGTCATCTGTCTGATAGAAGGATTGATTACACCAAACGATTTTCCACTACCAGGAGTACCGAGTACCATTGTCCCACGAAAAGGGTTGATATTAATCCAGCCGTTATGTGTAGCTTTCTTATAACGAAACAGATACGGAATGTTAATTGAAGTATCGGTTTCTACTTTTTCTTTGTTTTGGTCAAAAGATTCTTCTTCAGTATTCCAGCGGTCTTTACCCATTTTGGTCTGCATTAATTTAGAAATATTATCTGCTCCCATTTGGGTAATCATTGCTCCTATAAAAGACAAGAATACATATATTCCTCCATACAAATTAGTCTTTGGAAAAATATGAGGTAGAGATTCGTCTTGTACCATTGGAGCAATAATAATTGAACCTATAAGCATTGCTAAACCTATGAGAATAGGCAAAATAATCTCTTTCCCAATGTTTAATTCCCTTTTTTTCTTGGCTTTTGTGCCTATTGCTACAAGTACAACTAACACCAATACGGTCAGTTTAGCACTAACAGGACTTGAAAGCATTCCCATTTTTGAAAACTTGAGCAATAAATCCGAAAATACTGGTATCCCTTTGTCTTTAAACAAGAGAATCAATGATTCTATGGCAACAATAGCATATACGAGCTTTTGAAAAAAGCCGTATAATTTTATTTGATGTTGTTGTTCTTGCATTAGTTTAAAAAATTAAAATATTAGATATTAGAAAGTATCGGCTTGTAATACATCGGAATAATTGACCCTCATATTGATAATACGTCCAGATACTTGTTCTTCTATAATTCGTATATTAAGGACTTTGCTATTTGGAAAAGTAAATTTTTCAAATACAAAGATGTTTCGGTATGATTTTCTGAATCTTTTTACGTCATTTAAGGCGAATATGGGATTCATACCAAAGCTCTGATTGTTGGTAGCCTTGTAGATTTTTTTGTCTTCTACACTGAATTTAATGTCTTCTAAATCACAGGCTAAATTGGATTTATTTTCTATGGTTATATCCAAAAAGATATAGTCTTCCATAACGTATATGTTATTGAGTTTCATTATGAGCTTTAGATTTTCCTCTTTTCGGATAGGCTTTTTGGTTTTGTTTTTTATCAGTTTTTGAGAAAATTCTTTCAGTTCGTAATTAGAATATTTTTGTTTAGAATACTCTAATGGTTGCATTAGCTTTGGCTGAATGTAAATATTAGAGGGTATAAACTCTAGACTTTTAGAACTTCTGACTGCCTTATATTGAGCCATAAAGGATTGCGTTACTATGGTTATAATCCCTAAATCATTTCCGAAAGGTTGTTTTAAAGCAATATTGTCTGCGTTTGTATCTTCGTCTTGCGAATCATTGATTTTGATACGAGCAATATTGTCTGCAGGGAGGTCTCCTACCAAATTATTGGTAGAGAGATCTACAAACTGAATAGGCTCTGGAGAGATAATCATAATGTTTACATTATCAATCATTTCAACGCAAGGCAAATCATCTACAAATTCAACTTCTTTGAGGGTTTGTGCTTGAGAGGTAAAAGCAAATCCGCTAATTAGGGCTATGGCTGTATTTTTTAATATTGCATTCATCTTATTCATTATTTTTTAAATCTTTTTCGTTAATTAGATATACGTACGAGTTGTATTTTAAATTCACTTTGTTTTTTCGGATTACAGAGGCTATGGTCTCGGAAACGGACTTAAACAGCCCTGCTCCTATACTTGTAAAAAAGTCTTGTCCAGAGCCTCCTTCGAGGCTTACTCCTTGTACGGAATTACTTCCGAACTCACGCACCATTTCTCTAAAGAAACTAGCAGGAACGTGTAAGCCTTTGAGTCCGTCTGTGTCGTAAATAGCGAGATTTATAGGTTTAATTTCGTTATTGATAATTACGGACACTATATTGAGATTTACGCGTTGTAGGGTAAAACCAGATATTTCTGCGTATAGGAAAGAACCTTTGGGTAGTAATTTTTTTCCGACATACACATCTTCTAATAGTCTGATACGTATCCGAGAACCGAGATAGCCTTTGACGTTTTCGTCTATAATGGCTTTGATAAAATCGCCGTGTTGTTCGCGAGAAACGTGATTAAAACCTCCTATATTACTACTTTTAACGACATCTTCTGTAGTATTTAGAAAGGCTTCCATTTTGTCCTTTTTGGCTTTCAGACGTTCGTTAGCTTCGGCTTTAGCTCTGAGTTCTGGGTCGCGAGATTTTTCGATAGAGTCAAGGAAAATCATTTGCTCTCTCATAGCCTTTACAGGGTCATATTCTTTTTTATTTGACTTACTAGCATCTTCATCTACGGCTTTATTTTGTTCATTAAGCATCTGTATTATTTGTAAGGATTTATTAAAATCTTCATCTTCTGCATTTGAATTGTTACTTTGAAAATTAGAATAACCATTTTCATTGGTATATGGATTTTTACTTTTTCCTTTATTTGGTTTATAAAAAGAATCTTTACTTTTTTTGTTTTCTGTCTTTTTAATACTATTTACATATTCTAAAGAGTCTATAAAACGCTTCTGATATTCATCTAAATTATCACTATAAACAAAAAAACTATCAACCTCTGTATCAATACCTTGAATCATTGAACGCTTTTTTTCTACGCTTTTAAACAATTTATCATAAGCTTCATTTTTATTCAATAATTTATCTTCGACACTTCCTAAATCTGTAGACAGTTCTTCTTTTTTTTCTACCTTTTTATCTTTGTCTTTAGTTAATTCAATCACTTGATAGCCAAAATAAAGTATTAGTGGTAGCATAGCTACTGGCAAAATATATTTTGGCTGTTTTAATATTGTTTTTAAATCATTCTTATTTTCTTCCATACTACTTATATTTATTAAATTCTTCGTACAAATACTTTATTCTTAAACTATCTTTCTTTGTTAAGAGACCTTTATCTCTTAATATTTTATACTCCTCTAACTCTTGCATAACCTCTTCCAATCGTTTTAGATTTTCTTTATTTTCTTGTAATTTATTTATGTGTATACCTATACTTGTATCAACACTTAATTTGGGAATGGTAAAAGCATTTTCATATTTATGCTCATTAAAAAAGAGATTATATACTAGCATTAACATTAGAATACAAAAAGAAAACACAAACACCTTTTTAGGGTTATTTTTCATATAATGCTTTGCATTTCTATATGCGTTAAATACATTTTGAACCATAACTAATTAAAATATTTTTGTTTATTTAAAATTTCAGTGTTATCTACTATAGACCAATTTTGGAGTAGTACTCCGTGAGCGTTGTTAGGCGTTCTTGGAATATCTGTAAAAGCTCCTTTGGTTATTAACTTTCTTATTATTAGTCCTGATTTCCTATTAATCATTTGAGTGCCATAAAATAAAAATGTATTGTTTTTTAAATCTACATTAATTGAGTCCGTCTTTATGGAAACCATAGCATTAGAGGAAACAATCTGATTATAAAAACCTTTTTCTGAAAGATTCAACCTTTCTTTTTTTGCCGAATCATCCATTAAATACAACGATTTGTCTATATTCTCTTGAATGTATTTGTCATCTGGGGCTAGGGTAAAAAACAATCTGTGAAAAAGCTCTATTTGAGCCTTATATTCCACAGGTCTGTTTAGCAATTCATCGGTTTGCTTCACTAGTACTGGTATACCATTGTCAAGTATGTAAATGCTTTTTCTAGAATTTTCAACTATTTTATACGAATAATAAAACCCACATATAACGATAATTACAGAAAAAAACACGGTTGCTAATGATAATTTCTGATTAATCTTTATTTTCTTTTCAATACTTTTAACTAACATTACTTCTATATTTTATCTTTTATCAACTTTTTAACCTTTTAAAGCTGCTTTGGTATCTTTTATGTTTTTAATAGCCTCCTTACCCATATCTTTTGCTAAAGACGCTCCTTTTGTAGCGACAGCTTTTGCTCCCATTTGCACAGCTCTAGCTGCGTTTTTGCCTTTGGTCATAATTCCTGCACCTCCTGCAGATATAATAGAATCTGCTATTGTAGGAACCATAAACATACCTACAGCAGTAACTAAATATCCTACAACAGTAAAGATACCAGTCATAAATATTCCACCATCAATTGCGTAATTGGCAAGTAGCAACTCATTAACTCCTCCCTCATCTGGTATAATTGCTCTTATTCTATGAAGTTCCATTTCATAACTACCTATAATCATCATTTGCCCTAGACTAACTACAATATATCCAACAAAACCATATAGATTTACATTTATAAATTTTGCCAACCAATTATTAAAAGAATTGTCAAATCCAGGAATCATTGAAAATCCTACTGCAATAGGTCCAACAATAACCAAAATCATTGACCAAATAATCTGAATAAAAAATATCCCATATACAGCCACCCTCAATATTGCTAAACCAACAAATGTAACTAACATCATTAAGGCGTTTTGCACCTCCAAATTGAACTTCATTTCAAAAGTTTTTAATGGAACTAATACATTATTAGTAAATTCTTGATTAACATATTCATCCATTTCTCCTGTAACAACCGCCTCTAAAAAACCTAAATTATTTGGATTTTCAGTAGCCTCTTTAACCTTGAGCTTATATAATTCGTCAATAAGAATTTTAGTCTTTTTATATTTTTCTACACGCAAAGCATCAACCTCCTCTTTTATTTCTTCAAATTTACCTTTGGCTGGTTCTGACAATATAATAAATGGACTCTGAACAAGAGAAATAAAACTAGACCAATTCATAATTATTAATCCTAAAATAATTGGTTTGATTAAAGGTTCTACCCTCCACGCATCTCCTTCTTGCATTTTCCAACCAAGAACTCCAAGGTAAATCAACATTCCAAAACCTCCTATAGCTTTACCTAAAGGAGCTACATCATCAGCGTATTGAGCAACATTTTTGTTTATCTCCATAAAAGTATCCATAAACCAACTTTCTAGATCCCCTCCTCCTCTCATAAAATCTAGCATATCCGCCTCTTGTTGCTGACCTATATTATTTAGATTATTTGTGTTATTAGTTCCTCCTCCTGTGTTATTAGTCCCATCTCCATTTGCTAACACATTATTTGAACTAATTAAAAAACAAAGAGTCAATACTGACGAAAATATCCATTTAAAAAAATCTTTTCTCATAAAAATAAAATTTGATGTCTATCTAATACTGCTTGAATAATCTGTTTATCATTATTCATATATTGTACGTTACTATTGGAAGTAGCTGTTAATTTTTCTATATCTAAAAATCTTGTATACATTTCATTTAATCTATTTCTCTGTCTTTCAAATTTCCTCCAACCAATAAGACATTGATGATATAGTAAAAACCGCTTACCTCTTGGCATAGCTACCTCTTTACTCTTTTTTAAATAATCCTTTAATACGTCTAATGTTTTTTGTAAATTTTGAATAGAACCATTAGCCAATGCCTTTTGATAAATCAAATCAGAAGCTATTCCCCATTCTAAATAACTTGAGGGATTATCTGGAATATTAATCAGAGGAGTAAGCATATCTTTATAATACAACAAATACAAAGGGTCTGCATTACTAATACCTGGAATCCAATGAAGAAAGTCAGCTTTGGCTCTACTATCAAGAGTATCTATTTCTTCCTTTATTTTTTCGGCTTGTTCTCTCATAGCAAAAGACAATAGAAATCTATTATTTTCTTTTCCTCCTATTCTTAAAGGACGTATATCTTCTCCCTCTTTATAATCTCTATTCCTTTGAGGGGCAAGACTTCCCCATATTCTTACTCTATGAATATTATTCCCCTCTGGTTTCCACTCTCCCCAAGTTTGAAAAACCATTCTTTTTTCTTGTGCTACTAGGGCTTCATCAGAAACAAAAGCAATTGTTTGAGCTAAAGACAGGGAACAACTTATTAAAAAAATAAAAAGTAATATCTGTTTCATAATCTTAATTTATCAATCTATTATATCTATCCATTATACTAATAATCAAACTTTTATCTTTTCTTATATAAGAACTTAGAACTGGTACAGAGTATATATATGCTACTTTTTTAGCTCTTTCTATTTTCTTTGTAACAGCCTTTATGTATATTTTCAACATCTTTAACCTATGATGTAAACTGCTTAAAATAACAGTTCTATCATGAGCGTCTAACAACAAATCCTTTTTAGCCTTAGTAATCACATTATTAATATCATTATAAAATTTTACTGCTTCTTGAATAATACGAGCATACATATCTGTAACAAAAATGGCGTATTGTGGATTATTAACACTTGTATTGACCATTATTTGAGCATTTTCATAAATTTCTTGAACCTCTTTTACTATCCCCATAAACTGCTTTCCTTGTCTGAAAAGAGAATTGACATTCTTTAATTGTCCATAAATATATTCATGAATTAAATACACTTTTGCCATTAGTTGTTGCCCCTCATCAGCTAATTCTTTTTGCTTTCTATAATTCTCTTTAAACTGCATTAAAACTCCCTGTCTAGCAACATTATTAGCACTAATTTGCAGGATTAGATTTGTATTGATAACTATTTGATAATAAGATGACTGGCTTTTTATTTCGCTATTTAAAATAAAAAATAACCCACAGCTAAAAACATATTTCATTTTCATATCACAAGGCTTTAAAATTATTAATTATACTATTTATAAGGGCTTTATCCTTTTTTATATAATGATTTAGAACAAATTGCTGATATTCATATTTTCTTTTTAAAGATCTGATAGTTCTGAGTGTGTATCCTGAATTTCTAAGAATTTGATTTATTTCATTCACAGCATGATCTAATAATATCTTTCTTTCTGCTTTTTCCATTTGATTTAATGAACCATAAGAAACTACCAAACCAAACATAAACCTTAATACCATTTGAAAATCGTTTACAAACTGAATTTGTTGAGGAATAACTTGTTGAATAGTATATGGAGCATTTTGAATTTCCTCTATAATTTTCTCTTGAACCTCAAAAATTTGCTCTCCCTTTTGAACAATAACCACACCCACAGGAATTGCTTGTAACGCAAAATCTACAAATCGCAACCGTTCTTGCATTTTTTTTGTTTTTTCTCGTAACTTTTTCCACCAATTTCTATTGGTAGTTTCTATTCCTGTGTTATATAAATGCTCTTCATAGAGTTCTCTCTGCCTTTCGTCCTCTTCCATTGAATGGCGAATCTCTAGAGATATTAGTCCTATAGATATAGACTCTTGTTCCCCTCCATTTCCACCATTAGCAAAAGAATCAACTACAAAAACAAAAAACAGAAAAATCACAAAACCTAAACCTTTTTTCATAAAAATCTTTTTAGTTTCACTAATTAATTAACCTATCATATCTGTCTAGAATATTTTCTATAATATCCTTATCTTTATTTATGTACCCTTGAAAAGGATTAGCTGCTCTCCAAAAACCAATTCTTCTAGCTCTTCTTATTTTATGTAAAATACCATATATTGAGATTTTAATCATTTTAATCCTATGTCCTATCCTATCAAGCAATCTATATCTGTCACCTGATGTCATTAAATTATTTTCTCCACTTGTTAATAAATCTGTTATCTCTGTAGACAACCCCATTACTTGCTGAAATAATTTTTGTTTAGCAGATATAGCAAAAACAGCATACTCTGGATATTGACTAACTTCATTATACAATTGATTCGTTAAATAATATATCCTTTGGCAATCTTTAGCTATTTTCACTGTCTGGAAACAATTAGTTATTAAACCATTAGCTTCTTTCAATCCTTTCAATAATTTATTTTGAGTATTGTCTAATAAACCTACTTGTGAACCAACCCAAAGTTGCATTTCTTTTAATTTACTTTGTTCTTCCTTAATGTCCTCTTGTCCCTGCTGAAGAGCTAGAGCATAACCTACCAATGAAGCTGTTGTTCCAGGATCTACATATACTGTTTGAGCTTTGGCTGAAAATAAAACCAAAACACAGCTACTAACTAACCACTTTTTCATATACTTCCGAATTAATAATGTCTTCTAATCGTTCTCCTTTTTCTTTTACAAACTCATCTAATTCCTTGAGAATATTCTTGCCTTTATGCTGACGTTTAAACTCTTTAAAAAAACTTATAACACCCTCATCTAAAGGCTTTTCGTACAGATTAGTTAAAGTGAAAATTGTCTTCATATCCTCACCATACTTTTTTAAATCTTGTACAAACTGCTCTAAAGCCTCATCGTAATTACCAATGGCTTCTACATAATACGTTATGGCTGATTTCTCTGGCTTTTCGGTGGTATAAGTCAAATATTGCTCTAAAGAAACTTCGTTACCATATACCTCTCCTTTTGCACCTCTTTTTAGGTAAAATTCTTTGAAACGAACTCTGCCAAATTTGTTATTCAAGTTATTGATAGTAAATATCTTATTCTGTTCGACTTGATTTAAAGATAACAATGATGCTATGCGGTCAAAATTGTCTTTAAACTTGGTTTGGTCAAGCAAAATAAAGGTATCCGAGTTATTTATAATAGAATCTTTAACTACGGCATTACCAATAATATCGTCCAGCTCCTGCGTTACTACTACTGCCTCTCCCCAAAACTTCCGAACCGTCTTATACAGATATAGAATATACCCTCCCATTAGTTTAGAGGCGATTGCTTTCCACGCCTCCTCAATGATTAGAGCCTTACGTTGATGCTTTCGCAAACGCATTTTTTGAATGAACGTATCCATAATAATCAGCGTTACTATGGGAAACAACTTGGGATTGTCTTTTACGTTATCAATCTCAAAGACAATAAATGGCTCGTAAAACAATGATGAATCAGCATTTTCGTTAAGCGTTGTGCCATAACGTCCACCTCTATAAAAATCTTTCAATACAAATAAAAACGTTCTTAAGTTAAATTCCTTCTCGGTTATCTTATGTTCTTTGTTATTGAGATAAACAGGTAGGAACTCCTTACAATAATCGTAAAAACTATTGAATGACAATTCATTAACCTTAAAACGCTCATCTACTTCTTTAACCCTTTTTATAACCTGTCTTCTGAACTTATCGTTGTTATTTTCATCTTTATCTGCATATATTAAATCTTTCTGTTGAATGATTAATGCTGTGGTCTCATTGTATATTTTTCGTTTATTTTCATCAGAAAGCACTTCATAAGCCTCAAATATTTTAAAATAATAGTCCGAATCGTACTCTTTATTATTGAGATTAGAGTCTGGATGATACGTCTTAATAAGGCTTCTGCCTCGCTCCTTAATTTCATCTGTAGTAGCATCGAAAGGAAGTCCCAATATATCGTAAAGCGTGAACCCTTCTGTCTCAATATCATCTACATAGATGTTATATTTATTGAGGTAAAGCAATAGTTCTTCGGTACTTTTGTTTTCATACCAATTTGTACCACCTACATAAAATTGATTATAATATGACAAAAGGGCATTATCTATTACAGATTTTTGCGAAGGAGATATAATAGCGTCTGCCCCTTGCCATATTAGGAAAATCAGATTCGTTAGGAACTCTGTTTTTTCGATGTTAAACTCTTCTTTGCTTACGGCAAATGGATTCATCGTAATGGGTTTTTCTTCCGTATACTGAATGTACTTACCTCCTTTATAAGCACAAGTACCAGAATAAGAATCCCCTGTATCTACAATGACCACATCATAGTTATAGGTTAAATATTGCTCTACTATATTATTCATCAAAAACGATTTTCCACTTCCAGAAGGTCCTAACACGAATTTATTTCTGTTGTTGATACGTCCTGTTTGATAAGGCAAATCAGAAGTATCTACTTTGAGCGGAACGCCTTGTCTGTCGGCAAACCTTAAGTAGAAATTTGATTTATCACTTATAGGGTAACTTTCTTTAAAAAAAAAACACAATGATGCTTCGCTTGTTGTTGTAAATAAATCATAGTCTTTAAGTTCGGTGGCATTGCCTATTATGGAACTTCGGTAGAGTTCTAATTGATTATAAGCATTCTTGGAAATAATTATCCCTTTGGTAAACAATTTACTTTCGATAGTAGATTGTGTCCGCTCCATTTCTTCAAGCGAATTACAAGCAATAACCATTGAAAAATGGGCGTCTACTATAAGCTGACCATTGACTGTAACATCAAGCATTAATTCGTCTATCTCTTCAGCTACAATCATATTAGACGGAGAACTCTTGGCAACTCCCTCATGTTTTTTCTTCTTTTTCTCTAATTCTCTCTGTCTCTGAACTTGATTTGGCACAACCACTATTTGATTGTAAATAATGGTTTGGTATTCCTCTAATTCATTGATAAAACTAAAATTATCCACCGCAAGATTCGATACCGCTCCAGAACCTCCTAAACTAGCATACGTTCCTATAGAATTTGGCAAATCTATACGCTCCACGTCTACAAATGATATAGATTTGACTAATAAACCACCTATATTCAAACAATCATTAGTAGACTTGATATTATCATAAACAGGCAAATCACTAAACTTCATTGTAAGTCCCCCACTTATATAATACTCAAAATCTTTCACAAACATCCATTGCGGTTCACAACCATTCTGCTCTAAAATCATAAATATTTTATCGCATTTTTCCCTCAAATCCTTATATCTCTTTTCATCAAACTTGTATTTTTTATCAATTGAATCTGTAAATAATAACAGTGTATCTATAGTCTTGTAGAGTCGTCCATCAAAGTGTTCCGAGTATTTTTGTTGCAAGAATGTTTTTTCTTTTTCAGCTACATATTTCTTTTTAGAAAAAATATCTACCTTTTGCACGATTCTGTTTTCTCCAACAATAGCCACTATTTGCTTGAGTACTTCGTGAAACATTTCGTATCGATCAGGGTCGGCAGAATACTGCTCTACTATATTTTTTATTTTAATTCCAATAATAGGATTGCCGACCGCACCTATAAGCACGTCGTATTTCCAATTATGATCAGAGCCATAATCGTAACCTATAAATGGAAAATCAAATACTTTCGTTTTCATCGTTTTCTTTTTATCTTTTTTAGTGTTATTCTGTTGGGAAAAATATGTATCTCGTTATGATTTCGTGTTTTGTTATACAAACCTTTTTTTTCTTGAATTCTTTGAATTAAGTATATACCTCCTCCCCCAATAATCAAACTAATTAAAAATCCAATAAAACCTCCTAACACTCTAGGAAGAACAGCTAAGCATACAACCCCCTACTAAAGCCAAACCCAAAGCATAGTATATATACTTGTCTTTAAAACCTAGAAATATAAGGGGTTTCTTCAACCCCTTATAAAGATTAAAATTCATACTCCTCGCTATTAGTTGACTTCAAAAAATGCACTAACAAAAGTCGGAACTAACACCAAGAACAAACAAGCTCCTCCCCAACCAAGAATTTCTTTGTTGATGTCTTGGTCTCCGTTAGTCCATTTGTTGTAAATACGCAAACCTCCTATAAGCCCTACCACAGCTCCAATCATCTTTATAAGAGTACTTACATCATCCCAATACTCTTTAATATTATCAGTAGCTGCACCTATTGCCTCTACTGCAAAAGTAGATTGTGTAAAAAATACAGATAGCATAGCCACAACCAATACCCTTTTGGTTGTCTCATTGTTAAATAAATTTGGTTTTTTCATATGAAATAAAATTTGAATTACTTACTTGTTTACTACGTTAGGTAAAATAGACTTCCAGGTTTTGATACCTCCCACGTTTACCACTGAAACACTCGTCTCGGCTAAAGACAATAAATCTTTGAATTTCTTTTCACCTTCTTTTTTGAGTGTCTCCTTGTCTAAAAACTCTTGTTTCTCTACAATTGGATTTTCTTCAATTTCTTGTTTGTTATCCTCTTGTTTGTTTTCTATTTTATCCTCTTCTGACTCACTTGCTCGTAGTTGCTCTTCATCAATTTCAAAAGCAGAAGACATTTTTACCTCTTCAACCTCATCAACGGTTACATTTTTAACCTCATCAGCAATATGTCCAATAGAAAATTCTTCTTTATCGTCCTCTTCTTGTAAAGATTTTGCTTTCTTAAAATAGAGGTCATACACAATATTACCTGCATAATACAGCACGTAAATCACGATTACTACAATTACAAATTTTGTCATATCAAGTCAGGGTTTTCTTTATAATGAATCAGTTTAACAATCATTTTTCTAAATTCTTGCTTTTGCAAAGCGTACCGCATTCCTATATCAATAATCTCATTCATATCAATATTGAATGATTCGAACTTTTTTAACTCTACGTGTAATTCGTTGTCCATTGAAATAACACGCTCTCTTTTGTTCTCTTGAACCTCTTGCCAATCATAGATAAATCTACCTATGTTGATGTCGGAATACTTTCGTTGCATATCTATTTTAAATGGTAATTTCTTGAGTCTCATTGATATAATCTATTAGTTCTACAAATGTTGGTTCTACCACATTTTTAATATAGTAGTACAATTTCCTTGTATTGATATTTTGCAAATCATTTCTCTTATATACAGGCTTTTCCAATAGTTTACCATAAGCCCTAAAGCTCTCATCTACAGCTTCTTTATTTCGATAGAAATAACCTTTATCGAATTTTGATTGTAAAAAGATTCTTCGAGCTTGACTCTCCATCATTCCCAAAATATTGACAAAGACAATAGTTGACTTGATAGATACATCGGAATATTCGAAAGGAATCACTATAACATCAGAATATATCAAAATATCCGAGTACGCATAATTGAGTGTACCTCCCAAATCAAAGAGATAAATATCCTCGCTCTCTTTCATTTTAGAAATATTACTCGCTTCCAACTGCACAGGATTTTCCTCATCAACAATCTCTACATCATATAATTTTGGAAACACATCTTCCTCGTTATCCTCTGCCCATTTGTTGTAAAATGATTTTTGAAAATCAAAGTCATAAACCTGTATTTTCTTTTTCTTCACTATCGAAAGATAGTTGGCAAAAGCGATGGCAAGTGTGGTCTTACCTGCTCCTCCTTTCTGTGTTGCAAATGTTATTATCATCTCCTTCGTTTTTTCTTTTTCTTTTTATTTAATTTATTTTCTGTATCATCTTTTCCTCCGTACTCATTTTTCCCAAGCTCATACAAAACATCATCAACCACATCAAAAATTCCTTTCACGATGTCTGTAGTTGCCTTATTTTCATATTGAGGTTTTGATAACGTATTGACTTCTTGATACTTACCACCTACAAACCTTTCATATCCTTTCTGCCCTACAATACTTTCCAAACTTCCTATGTAATGGTATCTTTGATGATTCACATACCATGTTCCCTCTGTATCTTTCAGAAAGACGATATTTTGATTGCCTTTTCCTCCACTGTTTATATGCTCTTTTACTTCATTCTTGAGCGACATATAATTCTCTTTTGACAAGGTCTTTTTCTTGTTTTCAAAAAGCATAAAATCTTTTATCTCTGGATTTTGCTTTTGTAAAAAATCCAGCAAAATCTTTTTTTCGATGGAGCTTTTCAGATTATATGCCTTTATCCTTTCAAAATCTCTTTTCTGAATCTGAGCATCTGAAAAATCAAACACATCACTCATCTTTACAATCTCACTCCCCTTATAGACTTTCTGTGTAGCATTGTCTATCAGCGTGTAACCAAAAGGCTTTTTGTCGTCTTTGTGATGAAAAATAATATCCACGCCAAAGATATCTCGGAGCTTTTGCTGTAACTCGCTTTCAAACTCAATTTTCGGTTGTTCTCCTATTGGCTTATCCTTGTCAAACAACCCCTCTTCTTTCCGATTATCAATCACTTTAAAAACAGTAGCACTATACAACCCTTTATATTTTAGAATGATTTCTTTGAGTTGTTTGCTTCTGCTGTCTTTCTGATAATCGTTGCTAAAGTTGAGTTTATCCAGATTTAAAGATTTTTGTAGGTCTCCATTTTTAAAAATGTGTACCTTGTCTTTTTCATCAAGAACAACCTTAAAACCTTTCCTAGTAAGCAATTTTTCAAACTGCTGATAGTTGCTATACTTGTACTTCATCAAATCGTTTAAACGTTCTTCTAACCGAACATTTAACACCTTTTCCATTGCCTTATTCAAAGCTCTTTGCGACTTGATTTTTTCGTAACTATCGTTAATCTTCAGTCCTGTTTGCTTATCAACTCTGGTCGATACGATATGCACGTGGTTATTCTCGGTATCGTTGTGAAAAACCACTATAAAAGGTTGCTTTTCGTATCCCATTTCCTTCATAAACTCCTCTGCCAATTGTGTCAATTGCTCTTTGTTATGCTCTTGATTCTTGGTCGATAAAACCGCGTGAAACTGTGGCTTTTTGACCCTATCACTATTGGATATAGACTTCAGATAATTACCAACCTCCTCTTGCGTACTATTTTTATCCAAGAAGCTCGGAAAATTTTTCATCATCATCAATTCTCCAGAGCCTTTATTGATTTTCTTGTCGTTGTATTTTACGCCGTGAAAATCCTTACTTGCCGAACTAAGAATCTTGACTATCATCTGCTAAAAGTTTATAAATCTGCTTAAAAATCTTGTTCTGTTCCGCTTTAAGCAATGCCAACTCCTCCAGTCTTTTATTAAAAAGAATCATTTCATCTTTGAAAATGTCTTTCTTGTAATTTGCCCTGTGAGCAAATTGATTGATGTTGTTTTGAATTTTAGCAAATACGTTATCCTGTTTTTCAATGAACTTAAGTACCTCTCTTTTTTCACTATTAGAAAGTTTTCGTTCAACTCCACTAATAATCAAATCCGAGAGAGTCATTCCGTTTTCTTTAGAGAACCTTTTCCATTTATCTTTTTGCTCTTGTGAGATGCGAAAAATGATACACTTATTTTTTCCTTCATTATTCCCTTCCAAAACCAGAATCTTTTCCAGCAAAAATACAATATAACAAACTATAAGTCAATACTTTACAAGAATAGCAAACCAAAAAGTTACACTCTGATATATCCGTTCTGAAAACAGATAAAAACCACGAATAAAATGATATAATCTGATATATCCATTCCGAAAAAATACACACTCCTGTTGGCAAAAAAGAGGAAAAACAGAGGAAAATTTAGCCAAAAACGTCTTCGTTTTGCTTTTCTTTTTCTGCAACTTATATTTGAATAAAAGAAATATGAAATAGAATTGCAAGAAGCTGTAACCAAAGGGAAAGTTAAGTTGTAAGAGTATTTAAAAACATCCTCAATAGTTCTTCCTAAACTAAGAGGTGTTATTTTTTAATCAAAAATAATTGATTTAAAAAATTGTACAATCAAAAAAAATTGATTATCTTTGTAACGTAATGAAAAGCAAAAAATATGTTAGTGAAAGAAATTACAGCGGAAGAATGGCAATTAATTGATACACTCCGAAATTATAGAAGTGCCTATCCAAATGGAACTAAAATGTACAAAACAGATATTCAAGAATTATTAGATGTTCTAATGGATATTGAATATCAAGAAGAGGAAAATGAAGAAAATTAATTTCCCCCTCTATAGGGGCTTTAAAAATAAAAATATGGAAATAAGAGCAAAACAGACAGAGCAAAAAATAACAATGAAGCAACAACTTTGGGATATCATTGTAGAAGTGTCTTGGGGAGAAATATCAGAACAATATTTTAAAAAAAGTCGTTCTTGGCTTTCTAAAAAAATGAATGGTAAAGGTTTTAATGGAGAACCTAACGCTGATTTTACCGCAGAAGAAAAGGAGCAACTTCGTGAGGCATTAGTAGATTTGTCCGAAAGGATAAAGACTGCTGCTTACAATATCCAGTAACATATTACTGATTTTTATTACACCCTACCCCACCTTATCCGTGGGGCTTTTTTGTACTCTATCTCCTCACTCCTGTTTTTTGTTTTACTTCTTGGTCAGTAACTTCAGAAATATTTTCTTTTTCTGCAACTTATCTTTAAATAGTTGTATCTTTGAATTTAATTATAGTAAATAATAAAAAGTAATTATGTACCCCATTTTCAATAACGAACAAAGACAATTAGCTGATATTATTCTAAAGAATAATCATATAATGCCGTTGAGTAAGCTGTATTCTTCTCACGTACAGAATTTGGCTATAGAATGGTCATACTACTCTGGAAAAATAGAAGGAAACACCTATACTTTTGTACAAACAGAAATGTTATTAAAAGATGGTATTGTGTCTACAAGAAGTTATGAAGAGGCTAAAATGCTTAAAAATTTATACAATACTTTCATTTCTGAAGTAGAATACATCAAAAAAGAAGGGCATACAGAAACTATAGATGAAAAATTGATATTTCGATTACATTCTCAACTAGCAGATGATTTAATTGAAAATAAAATGAGAGGTGTTTTACGAATGCTTCCTGTTCGTATAGCAGGAACAGATTACGTTCCTCCTTTTGATGTTTTTGCCATAGAACAACGGCTATCAGAAATTACAAAAGAACAAAATTTATATACCAACCCTCTTGAAAAAGCTGTCTATCTACATTGCAATATTGCTAAATTACAACCTTTTATAGATGGAAATAAACGAACCTCTCGAATGTTAGAAAGCATCGCTCTGATGAATGCTGATATTATTCCTGTTTTTTCAGTGAATCATAATGATTTTGAGAAATATAAAGAAGGCTTACTTCGTTTTTACGAAACAGGTGACTACACTTTATATTCCGATTATCTTCTAAACAAAAAGATAGCGTT
>JAUMYH010000149.1 GCA_030528745.1 Bacteroidota bacterium | reverse complement strand
TAATTTCTTCATAAAAATGACGAGCAGGAAAATTATTTATTTGCTCATCACCTTTTATTGTGCTATGCCACATAACTTTTTCCAAATTTGGATACAGAAAATGTTCGTTGAAATTTTCTTTTTCGTGGATTTTGCCTAATTTTTCCTGTAAAAATTTAGACATCCGAGTAGGAGTCCCCCTTTGTAAAATGTTTTTCAAGACACAACAAAAAGCATAAAGTTCCTTGTCTTTTGTCTGTTCTTCTTTTACATTTTGGAGAACAAAATTAAAATTAGTATATGCGTAATTAGCGGTGTATTTTTTCATTGTATTTTAAAAATAGCCTAATTGCCTTAACATTTGTTGAGCATTTTGATTTCCTAAGTTTGCTGATTTTTTAAGAAACGTAAGAGCTTTGTCTTCTTGACCAACTTGTGAAAAGATTTGAGAAAGTAACAAATATGGGTTAGAATAATTAACATCATACTCTAATGCTTTTTTGCAATCCTCAAAAGCATCTTGAAGTTTTCCTATATTTTTTAAGGAGTTTCCTCTGTTGTTATACATACGTTTGAATTCTACTCCCAACATTACTCCCATATCCATTCCTTCCAAATCTTCATCAAAAGAAGAATTTGGATGTTTCTTTTTCAATTCGATTGCAAAGGTATAAAATTCTACGGCTTTTTGATGATTGTTTAAACTCATATAGCAAAATCCTATTTGATGGTATTGAGCATATACACGAATATCATTACCAGCATAATCAATAGCCGTAGTATAATTTTCGATGGCTTCTTTGTAGCGTCCTAAATCTTCCAATACATTAGCTTTGAATGCAAAATGTTTCCAATCATCAATATCTGATTTTTCTATTGTTCTATCAATATAAGCTAATGCACCTTGATAGTCTTGGTTATTGTAGCTTGTTGTTGCTAAATGATAAAGTATTGTAAATTCAGGAAGTTCTCTGGTCAAGAGAATATGAGGAGGTAACTTTCTAATATCAGAGGTTCTCTCTCTTCCAAAGGCTTTGTAAAATGTGTTCATAGATTTACTAATTTAGTATGTCGTTTAATTCGTTTTTTAATAATGAACGAGGAATATTTGATTCTGACCTGTAAAATTTCTCGTAGGAAGAACTAAATATTCCCTCAGGTTTAGTCCCCCAACTTAAAATATCCGCACTATACGATTTATTAATTTTATCATATACAAGCATAATATCCTCATCTGAGATGTGTATTTCATAAAATTTTTCTACTGTGTTTATTATTTCAGACACTCCTACTATTCCTATATCGTGTTCACTTTCATAGTTTTCAATAATCAAAGATATAAGGGTAAAAGCTATCATTTTTTGCCTTAACACATTTGATGGATTGATAATATATAGTTTTTTTAATAGAGTTGGAATTTTTGAGTATAATTTCGTCTTTTTATAGCACTTTATTAAATTGGATAGTGCATCATCATTTATAGGCATTACTTCAAGTGCTTTTTCAAAGTATTGTATAGCCGTAGTGACATCGCCTGAATTGTGGCAAAAAGACCCTTGATTATTTAAAGAATCTGTTTGTATTGCTATTTTTATTTTTTCTTGTAAGGGCATTTTTTCCCATCTGTTTTTAAAACTTAAAAATGTATTCATAGTTTTATCAATTTAGTTACCATAATTAAACGACTTCAATATTTCGACATCTAATGTTGAAAAATCTCTCTTATCAAAAAAAACATTGTAATAATCCTTTGCAAAAGAATCATAATAATCAAGTTCTAAATTTATCTGGATGTTTTCAGATAAATAAGGGTATTTATTTTTCTTGAATACATAAAAATTGGAAGGAGTAAATGACATCATAGCAGAATTAAAATGACCTTTCAGATCCTTT
>JAUMYH010000148.1 GCA_030528745.1 Bacteroidota bacterium | reverse complement strand
TTTTTGAATTTAGCGTGGCAGTTGATAAACAAAGTCTTCTGGTGGTCTGTGCTTTGTGATTAGTGGTGTGGTGATTAATTATCTGTAGCTGAAAATATGAATAAACTAAAAGAACATAGATTTTGTTTAGATACTGAAGAGGCTAAAAAGCTAATTGATTTATTGAAATTTTACGACAAGAATCTTGTTTGGCATAAATCACAAAATGCTAGGTGGAGGAATATTAATTTTATTCCATACGATCGAGCAGAATTATCAGGCGTTATTCCAGGCGTTACTGTTCAGATTGAATTCAAATTCAATAAAAGAGTTAAGGAGTCTAGTAAGCTGGTATTAACCCTGTTCTCATTAAAAAAACAGGAAAAGCTTAGAGCTTATCAATTGGAAGTATCTGATGAAGGGAAAGTTAGTTCACACGATGGTGTAAACTTCATAAAAGGATGTCATGAGCACATCGGTAAAGAAACATTAAAAATACATCCCAAATATACTGCTGAAGAAATTTATGAATGGTTCTCTTTATTTTGCGATAAAATAAATTTAGAATTCAAAGGAGAACCACTCACTTTACCGAGAGAATGATATGATTAACTGCCAATGGTTATCCAATCAAACACTATTAAACTGCCATAAAATCACAAGTATTGATGGTAGTGATGGTGTTTGCGTGCAAACTTATCATAAGTGGCTCGATGGCTCAATTCTAAGTTTTTATATCATTCAACAGGGCGACCATATTCTTATCACAGATGAGTGCGACACGTTATTTCACTTCCATACGACTGGATTAATCGAAAATAAACGCAACTGGCGTGGTATTAAAGAAAGATTAAACTGCACTCAAACTAGTATCACTTTAGAAGATGATGGTGAAATTCTTTGTCTATCAACAAAAGAAAAAGCACCATTTGCCATTGCTGATTATATATCCGCACTTTGTGGTCTAATGCATTATGAAAAAGAATTAGCAGGCATTCCTCGCACGGTCAAAAATCTCGCTGATGAAGTTGAAGTATACTTAAGAACTTGGAAACCTAAAGCTAATTTAGTTAAATCACCGGCTATAAATGGTATTTCTGGTCATACCTATCATGCTGATTTTCAGTTTGATAAAGAGATAATCTTTGCAATTGCTCCTACACCAAACTCAGTAGGTTCTGTAATGCGTAAAACAGGAGATATTATTAGCGGTGGTGATTTGGGTGACAGAAGTATACTTGTAATTGTTGATGATAGGACTGAGCAATTATTTGAGCAAAAAGCAGAAGAGGAAATTAAAATTATTGCCTCATTAGTGAAAGCTGTTCCTCTGTCAAACCTTATTAAATTAGCTAATAAATCAAGCTCAACACAGCTTACTCAATAAAAAACAGGACTTTCAATCTTATATCCCCATAAATAAACCGCTACCATAGCGGTTTTTCTTTGCTCTCAATTCACTAGCCAATCAAATTTCCCCATTTTCGATACACAAATTTCTTATTTACTTTTCTGTGCTTAAAGTGCTATTTTAAAAACAACCCCATGTAAATGATCATTAATAACTAATTTTTTATCCGTACTCATACGAAGATAATCCGTATTGTTATTGTCCGATATGTAAATTTGCATAACGCTTATTAGTAAATAGATAAGAGCTAAATATTTCACCGTTAGGAAAATTATCCTAACGTATATATGATAGGTTCAGCCAATGGCTGACACCCTTTGAACAAGTTTTAATTAACCCTTTTTATAATGTAAAGAAACTCATTTTTAGAGAGGGATATTAAGCAGAAATAAAGTATAAAAAGTAATCAAAAAATAGGGAGTGAAAACAGTTTTTGTTACCTGTTTTGTTACCTATTTTTATTTGCTTAAAATAAATCTATTTATATTCAAATGGTTA
>JAUMYH010000147.1 GCA_030528745.1 Bacteroidota bacterium | reverse complement strand
AACACAATCTTTGCCACAAACGAACAGGGCGAAATCATCTCCCTATATGAATACAGCCCGTTTGGAGAAGAATTAAAACAAAGCGGTAAAGACTTAGACTTCACCTACAGCGGCAAATGGGGAGTGCAAAAAGAAGAATACAATCTCTACTACATGCGTGAGCGTTACTACAGTAGTGAACTTCACAGATTCTTAAGTTTGGACAAAGACGAAGGAAACTTATTCAAGCCAAGCACCCTAAACCCATATGCGTATGTAGGAAACGACCCTGTCAACTTCATTGACCCGAGCGGTATGGTCAGTGTGAAATTTTTCAAATTTGTAAAATCTCTTGTTTTCAATGAAGATGGAAGTTTAAACTTTGCCGGAATCTTTGAACTGGGGAAATTCGTTTCACAATTTACAGCGATTGGTTGGGCTGCGGATTTATATGACTTGGGTCAAAGTATCTTAGCATTTGACTGGACATGGAATGGAGCAAAAAACATTCTATTAGACGGTGTCGGTTTTCTACCGGGAATCGGAGATTTTGCAAAAGGCTTCAAAGCAGGCAGTAAAACCATCAAGGTTGTTGATGCTATAGCAGACACAGTAGATGCCTTTAATGATGCCGGAAAAGTCATAAACAGGGCAGACGCTATAGTTGATGCAAGCAAAGCGGCTAAAAATCTTGATAAAACAGCAGATGCTTTAGACACCACACATGATGCGGGTAAGACGATAAAAAATGCCAAAAGATTGGATGAAAGTCTTGACTTGGCAGCTAAAGTTGACAAAAGAAAATTTACAGATTATATTTTTAATAAAAAATATGATAATGGTAAAGAAGCTGTATTTAATTCCTTAGGATATGATATAAGTAATTCAGACGAATTAGTTAAAATATATACTGAGCAAGCAACAAGGAAATATTTATCAGGAGATTATAAAATTGGTAAATTAGATGAATATGGACAACGAATAACTATTGGAATTGAACTTCATGGAATTGGAGAATCCGTCGGAAAAATCAGCTATTTAAATTCTGGATGGTTAGTTCATAGCGATAATTCCATAACATTAACTACACCATTAGCAGGATTTTATAAAAGGAGGTAGAGTGAATGAAATTATATGATATAGTTAGGCTTACTACAGATAAATACGAGAGTGATGGAATAAAAAAAGGTGATATTGGCGTAATATTAGAGGATTATGAGGATGGAAATGTTGAGGTAGATTTTTCAGAATATAATAGTCCTAATATCATCATGAAATCTTTCTCAAAAAAAGACTTGGAAATAGTAAAGTAGTGTAGTAGTATATTGACATTTCTTTTTATTTTACCGCAAACATAAAATTGGTAAATTAGATGAATATGGACAACGAATAACAATTGAAATAGAGTTAAAAGGAATTAGAGAATCAGCTGGGAAAATTAGATATGTGGATTCTGGATGGATGATAAGTTCTGATGGAAGCATAAAATTAAATACACCATTTTCTGGATACAGTAAGAGAGGAACAGATTTTTAATGATAGGTTCAACAAGAAAAAAGGACTATCACCTGATTATTAATAAACTAATTATATTATGGAATTAATCAGGTTGATTGAATTATTCGTTATTAATGCGTTTAAACATATTATGTGAGGAAATAGGGATGAAAGAGTTTGATATAGTGAGAATTATAACAAATGATTATTGTAAAGAAGGAGTTAAAGCTGGCGATATAGGTGTGATTTTAGAAGATTATAAAGATGGATATTTTGAAGTCGAATTTTCTGATTCTAAAGGGAATACAATTTTATTATGCTCTTTCAATAAAAATGAACTGGAGTTAGTAGAATAAAATTGATTTGTTAAAAAAGCTCACAGAAAAGCAATAGGTGGTTGCTTGTGAGAGGGAGAGAGGCTACAAAAA
>JAUMYH010000146.1 GCA_030528745.1 Bacteroidota bacterium | reverse complement strand
GGTATATTTTCATTTGAAAGTTTGTTATATAAGAGGGTAAATAAATATCCCTATATTATTTACAAGAATTAATATTTTATGTTTTTATTGAAAAGGGAGGTTATGCATCTCCCTCATCAAATTGGCTTATATACTATTCCTCCTGTGCTTATTATGGGATTTTTCCCATACTTTTTATAAAATCCTTGTTTTAATTTCGTGATTTTTGTATCCGCCTTTGGGAATCTTGAACAAACAATAAAACCCAATATCTTTTCTTTGGGTAAAGAAGCTATTTGAGTTTTTATATGCTGTATGGTATTGACGATTTGGTCAAATGCCTTGTCTATTTCACTTCCTTTGAGTTCTACAAAATAAAATTCGGTTTCATTATACTTACATTCATAGTCTCTTATAAAGAGATAATCACATTTCTTTGTTGTTTTATCAGCATTTAAACAGTCATCGACACGAATTTTCAGATAGTAATTCTTTGCACATTGAATTTCAAATCGTTTGCCATTTTCGTTGGCGACTTTATTGCTTTTAGTGTCGCAACAATCAGAAAAATTTTTGATGATTGTTTGAATACTACTCTTCATATCGGATACTTATTAGTTGATCTACCTGCTCAGTGATGATGTCTGAAACTTTATCTATTGCATTAACATCTAAACCTTTAAATTCTTTATCTAAAAGCGAAATTACTTTGCCTTCTTTTACTTCATAAGCTGATACATCTTCGTATCGAATCCATTTATCTTCCGAAATAATATTTTTAATCTCCTCTTTTCTCTGTCCTTTTTCTTTTGCCGTGTTACTTGCCAACATCATATTGTTAAACGCTGAAAGTATATAAGGGCTATGAGTGGTTATTACCAACCGAGAGTTAATTCTGTTGACAATAGAAACAATATGTTCGACAAGTTCTTTTTGTCGTTGAGGAAACAAACTAATTTCGGGCTCTTCTACACAAATCATTTGGTCGGAATCTTCCGAATCTTTTTTGGTCTCTGCTAAATAATTCAATACAACGATTAAAGGCAATATAGCTTGAACACCACTTGATGTATATTGTATATCCAATTTTTGCCCTTTGTATTCGATGTATTCTTTATCATTATTATTGTGGTAAGTAAATCCTAAATCGGAATAGTTTACTTTCGAACTGTTTTTCTTGGCTACTTCATAATACCCCGCAAAATCTAAATAAGACTTAGAAATGCTAACATTATTTGCCCACAATCCCGAGATACTTTTTCCTAACATTGAAAAGAACATTCTTTCGGCAGGAATGTAAATAACCGATGGATGTTTATTTTTAAAATTTTTAAACGTTTCTATAATAGACGGAGCATCATCCATATGTATTGTCCCATCATAAGTATTCCCTTTATTTTTATAAAATATACCTACAAATTTTTCAAAAGATTCAAAGTTAATTCCTGTTACATTAAACAAAAAACCTAACTCATCACTAAAATCTAAAGAATCTTTTCCTTTTACCCTTAAATAATAATTTTGTGAATAATATTCAATTTCAGAATCATCATTCAAAAAATCAATATTGTAGTTTTTTAATAATGAATTAAAATCTTCTATCTTCTCAATACCCTCTTGCATAATCTTCTCAAAAATACAAATCAATTTAGCGATGATACTTTTCCCTGTAGAAGTATCACCAATCAAGAGTGTGTATTTTTTTAAATCAATTTCTGCTTCGGAAATTGGACCAAAGTTTTTTATGATTAATCTTTCCATTGCTCTATTTATTTTTGTACGAGGTAACCAAAATTACCTCGTACGGTTTTATTTATTTTTAATAAACGAGTATCTCCCTACACCACCACATTCACTATTTTCCCTTTCACTACAATGATTTTCTTCGGAGGGTTGCCGCCGAGTTGGGCTTGAGTGCGGTCGTCTGCCAAGATGATTT
>JAUMYH010000145.1 GCA_030528745.1 Bacteroidota bacterium | reverse complement strand
AATCCCATTCTTCGGGATTTACCAATTGTAAATAACCATTTTCGTAAATGCCAAAACCCATATTTTCCCAAAGCCAAATCAGTTCATCAGGTAAAATATTTTTGTATTTATCAATAATTGATTGTGGAACATCAGCTACTTTGATATAAGTATCTTTGTTTCTTACTATAAAATCTTCTATTCTTTTCATTTCTTGTGTTTATAATAATTTAACATTCATCATTAAATCTTTGGGAATGTTGTTTTCTAACTTAAATCATAAATTTTCCCAACCGCTTGACCGATAATATGAATGTAGGCTTTGGTATCGACCACTTGCAGATTTTTATTACTACGACTACCGCCCAACGCCAAAGCAGGAACATAGCCATAACATTGTCCGTATTCCAATTTAGGAAGTTTGTCTTTCATTTCCAAGTAGGGTTTAGCTTGATATTCTTTTGTTTGTCTTGGAGTATGGTTTATCTCATCAACATCAAATTCTAAATATCCCCAAGTTTTCCCTGCTATTATTTTTGATAAATTTCTAATATTGAAAAAAGCTAACCGATTCCCCTCATCAGGAGCTATTGTCCAATTGTCATTGCCTTCCCAAACCAATATATCGCCCAAAGCTGTAATACCAATAACCACCGCAGGTTCTAATATTTTATCAATATATTCAAATACAAAATCCCATTCTTCGGGGTTTACCAATTGTAAATAACCATTTTCGTAAATGCCAAAACCCATATTTTCCCAAAGCCAAATCAGTTCATCAGGTAAAATATTTTTGTATTTATCAATAATTGATTGTGGAACATCAGCTACTTTGATATAAGTATCTTTGTTTCTTACTATAAAATCTTCTATTCTTTTCATTTCTTGTGTTTATAATAATTTTACATTCATCATATCTGTAACAGGTATGTCATCAATTGTTTTAGGTGGAATTCCATAGGCTTGTTTTATTTGATTTTCTATAGAAGTAGCTCGTCCTTTTCCCCACTGCGAACCTATGGAAGAATTTACTCTGCTATTTCCTAAACCTTTTATCGCATCGGCTTGTCCTCCTGCTACACCATCGGGATTATGAAGGGCATCTTTTCCTTTTAAATAATCATCCGCATATTTTTTAGCTTTTTCATCTAAATTTTCTTGACCTTTATTTAGCTCTTTATATTCTTGGATTTTTTCTTTTTTAATTTGTTCTCTATATTCTTTCCTTTTTTGGTTTGATAATTTATTGTGTGTAGTTTTATTATTTTCAAAGTTTTTTCTATTATTTAACCAATCTTTTACAGACATATTATTGATGGCTGTTTCTTGGTCTTTTAATTGCCTATTAAATTCTTTTTCTAAATCAGTGCCGTCTTTGTCTATTTTTCCTTTGTGTTTATCACTTACTTTGAATGGTGGGTCAGGCTTTATTTCGTCTAATTTATTTGGTTTTGCCCCACTTGGCAAAGGTACGATATTATCCGTATTTTTAGCTTTTGGAGGAGTTATTTTTACGCCCAAAATCCTGCTACATCGAGCCTTTGAAAATCCCATAGTAGGCAAGTTATCAGGTACTTTTTTAACCACATCTCCCGTCTTTTTCCATAGTTTTCCCATTCCTTTAAGCCCTAATTGCATTGAAAGTTGAAAAAGGTCTATGGTAGAAATTTTGAAATTTAATTAACCTCCATCGTTAGGTATTTTTGAATTTTGGAGAGCATTTTTTTATTATGAGTATTTAAATTTATAATTTATTTTTCTTGCCAATGCACCATATCGTACGGATAATATTTTTGGTCTTTTAAAAGGGTGTCATCTAAACCGAGAATTTTTACTAATGCTCCACTTTCAAAACTCCAATAGCCCGTATAGATATTGTGTTTGCTCTTGTGGGAATTGTGCCAACCTGCATACGAACGCTCTTTATACCAACTCTTTGATAAATAAGTCTTTA
>JAUMYH010000144.1 GCA_030528745.1 Bacteroidota bacterium | reverse complement strand
AGAAATCAGATATTCAGTAAGTTAGATGATTTTGAATTAGGAGTAGAAGAAGGAAAAATTTTTGAAACAGAAAATGTGAAAATACATCCATTAAACCAAATTTTATTCGGAGCTCCAGGAACAGGTAAAACACACTCTACCAAAAAGTTAGCTATTGAAATTATTGAACAAAAAGAGCATTCGGATACCAGTAGAGCGTATATTTGTGAAAAGTACGATGAATATTGCAAAAATGGGCAAATTGTATTCACTACCTTTCATCAAAATATGAATTATGAGGACTTTATAGAGGGGATAAAACCTCTTGTTTGTAAGGATAATAATGATAATCAGCAAGTTATTTACGAAATAAAAGATGGAATTTTTAAGCAAATTTGCAAAAAGGCGGAGCAAATAGCGGAATCCAGTAATTTTGATGCGGCTTATGATTTGTTTATAGACGATTTGTTGGAGACAGGGAAAATTCAGTTGAAATCGTTGATACAACAAAAGCCTTTTGATATTAGGGCGAATTCTAATAGAAATTGCGTTGTAATTCCTCATACTGAACGCAAAACCAATATGATAATTACCAAAAATATGATTAAGCAATATGTTGTTAATCAAGAAATTATAGATTGGAAAACTTACACTACTGCTATTGGGGAATATTTGATAGAAAACTATAAAATAGATGTAGAAAATACACAAAATGAACAAAAAAATTATGTTCTTATCATTGATGAAATCAATCGGGGCAATGTTTCTTCAATTTTTGGAGAACTCATAACGCTTTTGGAGGAAGACAAACGCAGGGGCAATTCGGAGCAGTTGGAAGTGATTTTGCCCTATTCAAACGAAAAATTTTCGGTTCCGAAAAACATATACATTATCGGCACGATGAATACGGCGGATAGGAGCGTGGAGGCTCTTGATACGGCACTTCGTCGCAGATTTTCTTTCACGGAGGTGCAGCCCAATCCTGATGTTTTGCAACATTCCCAATACAAAGAAATTGATTTAATTAAGTTGTTGAAAACCATAAATATGCGTATTGAATTACTGCTTGACAAAGACCATCAAATAGGGCATTCTTATTTTATAAAAGTGAGGCATTTGGAAGATTTAAGAGATGTTTTTAAGAATAAAATTTTGCCTCTTTTGGAGGAATATTTTTATGGAGATTTCGGAAAAATAGGCTTGATTTTAGGGCAAAAATTCATAGAAATGAAACAAAATTCCATCATTTTGGCAGATTTTCCTTCGTATGAAAATGATTTTTGGAGTGATAAAAAAGTATATGAATTTGTTCCTGCCGAAAAATGGGATATAGACACTTTTAAATCTGTTTATGAAAAAGAATAATTTGATTCAAGTTTTTGAACATCAGGTTATTAAATATGGTGAGGGAAATTTTCAAAAAAGTCATTTTGACAGCTTGGTGAAATTCAATGAGTTGCATAGCAATAAATATTTTACGATTGTTCATCGAGGAATCAAATTCGGAAGCTATGTGGGTGTAATTCAGATAGGTAACCTTACGATAGAAATTTTGCCAAAGATAGATACTTGTAAAAATCTGACTTCTCAGGAGGAAAAAAATCTTTGGAGAAATGTGTTACTTCGTATGCTTAAAATCACCAATCGCATTCCAGATTCCATTTCGGAGGCACATCTTGAAAAGCTGAATAATTCTATTTTGGAACTTTATTTTGAAATTTATTTATCTGAAATAGAATGTATTATAAATAGGGGTTTAATAAAAAGGTATCGCTCACATCAGAGTAATCAAACTGCTTTGAGAGGAAAAATATTGTTTTCTAAAAATATTTCAAAAAATTTGGTGCATAAAGAAAAATTTTTTTGTGAGCATCAGATATACGATAAAAATCATTTAATCCATCAAATTCTTTATAAAGGATTATTGATTGTGAAAAATTTATGCAATGGTGTATTGCGAGATAAAAATTAT
>JAUMYH010000143.1 GCA_030528745.1 Bacteroidota bacterium | reverse complement strand
CCAAAACCCGACAAACCAAAACTACTCTGGGAGTATTAAAAACAGAAGTCATTTCTTATCTATATCAAAATATTTATCCTTTGCTTTCCAAAGAAGAAAAAGGATTTGATGTATTGGGAAAATTTTATTCCGAGTTTATTCGTTATGCAGGAACTCAACAGAGTTTAGGTTTGGTACTTACACCTCAACATATTACCGATTTGTTTTGCGACCTTTCTAATATAAGCAAAGATGATGTATGATTGCTGTTGTGGAACAGGAGGTTTTCTTATTGCAGGAATGAAAAGAATGTTTGCTCTTGCTGGAAGTGATGAGGATAAAAAGTACAAAATCAAAAGTCAGCAACTTTGTGGTGTGGAAATGTTGCCACAAATGTACACTTACACTTGTTCCAATATGATGCTTCGTGGCGATGGAAAAACCAATATTTATAATGGAGATTGCTTCAATTGTACGCCTTTTATTATACCTCACAAACCTACGGTTGCTTTCCTCAATCCGCCATATAATGTAGGCTCTGACGGACAAATGAAATTCATAGAACACGCCTTGGAAATGGTCTCACCACAAAACGGACGAGTGGTGGCCATTGTGCAAATGAGTTGTGCCATTAAGAATGAAAAAGAATTAATTGCAGTAAAAAACAGAATTTTAGCCAAACATCATCTGAAAGCGGTTTTGTCTATGCCTGATGATTTGTTTTACCCAGTGGGAGTGGTAACTTGTGTAATGGTTTTTGAAGCAAACAAACCTAATGAGGGTAGAAAAACTTGGTTTGGCTATTTTAAAGACGACGGATTTGAAAAGCGAAAAAATCTTGGTAGGATAGACGCACGAAATCAGTACAACAACATCAAAGAGCGTTGGCTTTCGGCTTATCGCAATTTGGACGAAATCGCGGGGCTTTCCGTAAGGCAAGAAGTAAAAGGCGAAGACGAATGGTGTGCCGAAGCCTATATGGAAACCGATTATTCTACATTGACCGACGAGGATTTTATAAAGAAAATCAAAGAATATGTAGCATTCAAATTTTTAAACAATATTGAATAATGGTAAGGTTAGACGAGATTTTTGATATTTGGTATGGTGTTAATTTGGAAGTTGTAAATTGTGAAGTTACCGAAAAAGGAATCCCTTTTGTTTCAAGACAATCAACAAATAATGGAATTAATTGTAATGTAAAGCCAATAGAAAATATAACTCCAAATCCAGCAAATACTTTAAGTATTGCCGCAAGTGGTAGCGTACTAACAACCTTTTTTCACGAATATGAATATTATAGTGGAAGAGATGTTTATATAGCTAAACCCAAAAAAGAACTTTCAAAAACAGCAATGCTTTATTATTGCTATGTAATTGAGCAAAATAAATATCGTTATAATTATGGAAGAGCAGCAAACAGGACTTTAAGAAACATTTTAGTCCCAACTTTTGATAAATTACCCAATGAAATCAAAAATCAGGAAACTGAATATGAATTATCCCAACAGCCCCTTTCCAACAATAAAATTTCATTAGACGAAAGAAAATGGGAGTGGTTTAGATATGATGAAGTTTTTGAGATAAAAAAGGGATTTTACAATAAAAAACCATTAGAAAATCCTAATGGAGAAATTCCTTTTATTGGTGGTACAGAATTTAATAATGGGGTAACATCTTATCACGATTTAGAAGAAATTGAAAAATCTTCAAAAACAGGAGATGGAAACAATGCAGACATTTCTGAAAAGTTATTTGATGCAAATTGTATTACAGTTTCTAATGATGGCTCAATAGGTTATGCTTTTTATCAAAAGATAGCTTTTACTTGTTCTCATAGTGTAACACCTTTATTGTTGAAAGATAGAGATTTCAATCCATATATTGCAATGTTTATATGTTCTCTCATAGAAATGGAACAATTTCGTTGGGCGTATGGGCGAAAATGGAGACCTGAAAGAATGCCAAGTTCAA
>JAUMYH010000142.1 GCA_030528745.1 Bacteroidota bacterium | reverse complement strand
ATTTTGTTTTGTATGATTACAACGGAAAAGATGTATCTTTTCCCTACAAATCATCACACCTATCGCCCCATATACACCAACAAAATACTGAACAAAACAAAAAGATTACTGGAATAACCAATAATCTTTTTATGTTTTTAGTATAGCGAACTACTTAACGCGTTTGTAGGTTTCTATTTGAATTCCATGTTTTTGTTCTTCATCTCTATCCCAAATCATCTGAAATGTATCATCATCTATAAATTTAAGCAAACAATTATGTTGTCCTTCATTCTCCTTAATATAAAGTCTGTCTTTCTCTATTGAATATAAAGCCGATAACTTATAGCATCCTCCTGCCTCCTTATCAAAATAATATGTTTCTCTATGTTTCTCTGTAAAAATTGTTTTTTCACATTCGATATCTCCTCCTTTTCCTTCAACTGTTACCTGTCCACCTTTAAGATATTCTATTTTAACGCATTTCCAAGTACCCACAATACGAGCATTTTCTGTTTGGGTGTCATCACTATTTTTTCCGCAAGAAAAAACCACCAACAAAGCTACGGCTACCAAAGCCAAATTTAAAATATTTTTCATCTTTTATAAAGTTTTAATTCACCCAGCCTCAAAGTGAAGTTACTAAAACAAAAAAAGCGTGAGGCTCTAACTTTCTTATCTATCATAAAGAAGCCTCTGGTAATGGCTATGAGGTAATAAATAAGAAGAAAAAGCTCACGCCATATAGCGTGAGCGTTCTGCCTATTTATTCTACACCTCAATTTTGAATTTACCAGATTCTCCGTATATAGAATAACAAGCTAACGCTTTTGATATTACAATATTGACCAATATTTCGAGGCAAAGGTAAAAAAATAAATTTGATTATCAAAATACCCGAAGTTTTTATACCTTTGTATCTCAATTCAAAAAAAGAAATTCGGTGGGTAAGGCTTTCGGGCTGATGTTAAACACAAACTAAATCTTAGATTTTATGAAAAGATTTTTTTTATTACTGCTAACTATCTGTTTTTCAGAGGTTTCTATATCACAGGAAGTGAAAAAAATATCTGTTTTTGAAAAAGCGCTTGTCAACTTTTCTGGCGAAGGAGAAGCCCCAAAAGACGTAATTCGTTTGCAAAATGGACGGCTATTGGTCAAAAAAGTGAGCGTACCCAAGTACAAAAAAGGTACGGACGTTACCATTGAGATAAAACTTCGCTCAAATGGCGACCCGTGGGACAAATCTGGCTCGTGCTTCATATTCAAAAACGAAAATATAATCAATGTCATTAACGTTGCGCAAGGAAAACGAAAACTACCCCAAGAAAGTGGAGAAAACAATGATTATCAAGGAATTAAATCCGTTTCTGAATACGATTTACCTGTCGAAGTTCTGCGATTTATGACCCCATTTGGTGTCGGGCATTTTAGTGATGAGGTCAAATATCCCAATATAAAATACTACCGCCCTGTTTCGGTTCCTGCTTGGGAAAACGAAGTGGTTTGGAGGCAAGACGTTTCTCAATTAGAGTCGCTACTCACGGGTACTTTCTATATCGGAATTTGGATTGACACCTGGACAGATAAAGGTTACATAGTTGATGTTTCACTAAATTATTCGGGGCGCCCTCGACCAAAAACCATTGTTACCCCCATCGTTAATACCATTTATTACGTAAACGGACAAAAAATACCCGATTTGTTTGCGAAAACCTCTTTAAAACATCAAGTTAATCTGATTAAAGACGCTAAAAACGCCTATCTCTATTACATTACCACAGGACACGGAGGGCATAGCGGAGGCGATGAATTTGTGAAAATCAACAATTCGGTATATTTTGCTGATAAACAGGTGATTAATTTCATTCCTTGGCGAGATGATTGCGCTTCGTTCCGTAGGTTTAATCCCTCATCTGGGGTATGGACAAAAAAAGATACGGCAATGGCTTACAATGAAAATTATCAACGCGTCAAAAAAGAGGTTGAAGAAC
>JAUMYH010000141.1 GCA_030528745.1 Bacteroidota bacterium | reverse complement strand
CTACGCCAAGATTTTTGATTGCTTTGATCGAAAATCATCAGACTGCTGATGGAAGGATTAGAATTCCAAAGGTATTACAGCCGTATATGGGGAAAGAAGTGATTGGATAGGTGTTTTAGTTTTTAAAAGATAAAATGAACTCTATAGATTTTTTTAATGAAATACGTTTAAAAAATGATATTATTTGAAATCAGAAGAAAGTATCATTAATTATTGTTGCTCATATTATTCCAGATATGGTGGATTTTTTGAATTCTCTTTCAAAATTTTTGAATATTGTTGCTGTAATTCCAAAACCAAACTCAATTCATAAACGTACTTATGATTATTTGGAAAGGCAATATCCATTTTGGACTATTACTAAAGATGATATTAGGATGAAGCAAACAGAAATACTAAAGCAGTTAGATGGTTTGATTGATGATAAATTTTTAATCGTTGATATTGGATGATACTTTTCTACTATAGCTGCTATTTTATCTGATCATTATGGAGATAGGTTTTTGGGGATTATAGAAGATACAGAAAATGGCTTGCAGAAATATGAGAAAAGTAATAATTTCTCGTATCCTTTTGTGTCTGTTGCAAGGAGTATTTTGAAAGAGTCGGAGGATTTTTTAGTTTGAGAATCTATTGTTTTTTCAACTGAGTTTATTTTAAGAAGTTGTGATTTGTTATTGAAAAATAGAAGATCTGTTGTTATTTGATTTTGAAAAATTTGAAGAAGTATAGCGAGGCAGCTTTATTGAAAAAATATATCCTTGTGAATTTATGATTGGAATCCCTATAAAGGAGTTGAAGCATTAACATATTGATATGATTATTTTTATGATAAAAAATTGATTTATTCGGCAGATATTATTTTTTGTGCTACTGGAAATTTTTCTTTAAAATGAGATGATTTTTTGAAATTGAAAGATTGATGTGTTTTAGCTTCTGTAACTTCTTCAGATGATGAATTAGATGTTTCCTTTTTGAATGAAAACTTTAAAAAGGTAAGAATAAATGAATATGTTGACAGCTATTCTTATAATTGAAAAACAATTTTGTTGTTGAATCACTGAAATGCTGTTAATTTTGTGATCCAAACTTGAGTTGGTTTTTTTATTCGTTTATTACAAGGGGAAATTATTCATTTGCTTATTTTGTTAATTAAGTTAGATGGAAAACAAAAAGGATATTTTCTTCTTTCAAATGAGGAGAAACAATATATAGCAGAAATTCGATTAAAGTATTTTATTTCATAAAATTATATAATATGACTTTAGAAAAAAAACAGTTTGTAGATTTAAATTCTTATGTTAAATCTCATTTAACTAATTATTTGACTATGTTTCCTGAAGAACAAGTTAGGTATGAACTTTTAATGTCTCAGTTGAAAAATGGGGAAGACATTGGTTCAAGGAAAAATTTTAATGGGCATGTGACGGCAAGTGCGTATTTGATTCATGATGAAAAATGTTTAATGATTTATCATGTTGGTTTAAGTAAATGGCTTACTCCTTGAGGGCATTGGGATATTGAAGATCATGAGCTTTTTAATACGGCTAAGAGAGAGTTAATGGAGGAAGTTTGAGTTGCTGATATTGAATTACATGAATGGCATAAAAATAATGATTATTTACCTTTAGATATAGATACTCATCCAATTCCTTATAGTGAGAAAAAACAGGAAGATGCTCATTTTCATCATGATTTTAGATTTGTTTTTGTAATGAAAAATCCGCAAAAAATTGATTTGCAACTTGATGAAGTTTCTGATTTTTGATGGTTGCCTTTAAAGGATTTTCCAAGTGATATTTCAACTTTCACTTTAAAAAATAAGCTATTATCTATGAAATTTTAATTAAAATTAAAAAAATGCTCCTGATTTGAGATATTCATATTACTTCTAAGATAAAAACTGAACTCTTGACTCAGCTCAGGGCCTTTTTTGTAAGTCAAAAAGATGAAAAAAATCTGATTTTTATGGGCGATTTTGTCTATCATTTTAGT
>JAUMYH010000140.1 GCA_030528745.1 Bacteroidota bacterium | reverse complement strand
AAAGTATCCAAGTCGTGGTAAATGACGTAAGTTGCGGAGACGCGTCAGCTTCGGCAAAACTGACCAAAGTGAGCGGGATTAACTATACCATTTCTAACGGAAAAAACATCGACACAGACGGAAATATCAACGATTTGGAGTTCAATACAACCTATACCATCACGGCAACAAACCCCGTAACAGGTTGTCAGACAAGTACCAATTTTGTAACGACTAATCCCATTGAACAACCCAGTCGCCCAGAGTCTATTAATCAAATTTTCTGTGGTTCGGCAAAAGTAGGTCAGTTGAAAATTACGGCGTATCAAAGCGGAACGACCATCCATTGGTATAAAAACAATGTGTTACAGAAAGATTCCGATGAGTTAACTAATGGTGTTTACCAGCTGTCTCAATCGCTCAACGGGTGCGAATCGGCACGAACTTCCATCGAAGTTACCATTATTACAAAACCTAACAAACCTATGGTGAGTGTTTCTAAAATAAGCTGTGGGCATACCCTGTCAAAGGTTTCTATCACGAATTTTGAAACGGGCTTCCTCTACAAATTATGGCAAAACAACACCGAACGTATTGTTACAGAGACCTTTACCATCGAAAACGGAAAAACCTATCAATTAAAAGCCCATACTCAACATTGCTATAATGAGTCGGATGTATTCTCAGCAAAAACGGAATTCGAAAATATCGAAAAACCGATTGTTGAGGTAAAAGACGCCAGTTGCTCCGAAAGTGTTACAACCGCGACTATAACAAATTACAATTCTGATTATCAATATGTTATAACACCAAATGGGACGGCTGTTATCAACAATAATACTATTGTAGGAATGGTGATGGGGCAAAATTATACCATCAAAGCCGTCAAAGGCGAATGTCAGTCGGAAGTATCGGACGATTTTTCTGCCAAAGAAAAACGTCAGACTCCTATGCCATTAGTTGACAGAGTGCAAACCTTCTGTTCAGAGGCAACTATTGCACATTTGAAAGCCTCTGGAAACGATATAAAATGGTATGATTCCCAAACCAGTATCGTCCCATTATCTTCAAAAGATGTTTTAACGACAAAAACCTATTACGTTTCGCAGACCGAAAATCAATGCGAATCAAATAGAATTTCCGTTGAAGTGAAGATTGAAAATTGTCAGACAACGCCACCAAATAATGGGAACGATAATCCGAAATGTGAGTTGATTTTCTACAATGCTCTTTCACCCAATGGCGACGGGCTAAACGATATTTTCTTCATAAAAGGTATCGAATGTTACCCCGACAATACCCTTCGTATTTTTAGCTCTACGGGCGTAAAAATATACCAAGCAAAAGGATACGACAACAAAAATGTGGTATTTAACGCTCGAACCAATTTGGACAAACACGGAAAAGGCAGAGTGGTACCTCAAAATGCTTATTTCTATATTCTTGAATACAGCCAAAATGGTAGAAATCAGCGACTTATGGGCTGGATATATATTAAACTATAATCGGAAATATTTTCTATTACAACTAAAAAACGCGGCTAAAATGTCGCGTTTTTTAGTTGTAATTCACTGAATATAAGCAATTTAAATTCTAATTCTATAGCTAACTCACTTTAAATTGTCGTTTTTTTTTAAGAATGAGCTAATGACCTTGGAGATGAGGCGTTAAAAAAATCAATGAATGAAACGCCGAAAATATCCATTGTTCGAAGCGACCGCAGGGAGCAAGTTTGGATATTTTGTCGGAAGCCGACCGCTAATTATTGAATACCCGTGTGGCTCGCACTTTGGTTTCACATACTAAGCTCTCGCTTACTATGTTTCAAGACAAAAGAACAGAAAAAAAAGACAAATTATATAGAGTTAGCTATAAACGAAAAGAAATCGTTTTTTGGCAACTAAATCAAAAAATCATATATTTGCCTCTGATTTTATTTAAAATTACAGAGCCTAATGGAATTAAACCTATCAAAACCCATCTGTTTTTTCGATTTAGAAACCACTGGAACGGACATTACCAA
>JAUMYH010000139.1 GCA_030528745.1 Bacteroidota bacterium | reverse complement strand
AATCCTCCAGGGTGGGAACACAGCAAAGGTATGTGGTTGTAGCGGTGCGATGTAGTCAGCTTGCCTTTTTTTGTATTTATCTTTAAAATTCCTCCTCCACTTCAAACTTAACTCGTTGATTCGTAACTGGATGTGTAAATTCTAACTGAATTGCTTGTAAATGCAATCTATCTGCTTTTTGTCCATACAAATCATCTCCTAATATTGGATTATTCAAGCCCAAAACATGTGCCGCGTGTACTCTGAGCTGATGCGTTCGTCCTGTGAGTGGATAAAAATACACCTTATAATCATCGGTTGAATGTATTTCAAATTCAGTATATGCTTCCTTACCAAAATCGAAACACACAATTTGCCTTGGTCTATCGTACAAATCGCCTCTCAAGGGCAAATTGACAACTCCTTTCTCCACTTCCATTTGTTCTGAAAGTTTTGCTAAATATTTTTTTACTACTGTTTTTTTCAGAAATTGGCGTTGAATGTGTTTATGAACCTCTTGTGTTTTGGCAAAAACCAATATACCAGATGTATCCATATCCAAACGATGAATCACATAAACATCTTCAGAAGCAAGATACGATTTCAATCGCGTATACACCGAATCATAAATATCAATTCCTGGCACAGAGAGCATACCCTCGGGCTTGTTTATAACTATTATAGAATCATCTTCAAACAATATTTTAATATCTTTATCCTTAGCCCTATTTACAATCAGTGGATTATCCTCTAATTCAATCCCTTTGAGCATGTGTTTTAGTATAGGCTCACATTTTCCCATACACGAAGGATAGAAGTTTTTATGCTTTCTTACCTCTGATTTGGGTGATACCCCCCACCAAAATTCACCCATAGCCAACGGAAAATAATTATTCTTGAAAGCATAGTGCAGTAATTTTGGCACAGCACATTCTCCTGCTCCTGCTGGTGGTCGTTGTTCTTTTGTATTTATAAAAATATCTTTCAAACTTTTTAACTCGCCTTTTACATTTAGAAACACATAATTTTCAAAAATCTGTTCTTGTAATCTTACTGAACGTTGCCTACGTTCTTCCTTAAGACTATCAATCTTAGTTTCAATCAATTGAAGTTTGGCAAACAACTGATTTATGCTATTATCCCATCTTTGAGACAAATATTTTAAATCTCTTTTGTCCTTCAGGCTTTCTTCTACAAGTTTGGCTTCCAAAATTTGCAAATCTTGAGGCTCTAAGTCTGTTTGTTTAATTATTCTGATTGCCTTACGCTGTTCTTTTTTAGCTTTAATTAGTTTTTTAAATTCTTGAATTTCAAGATTTTTTTGTTCTTTTAATAATTGAAACGCTTTTTGAAGCTCTAAATATTCGGTTGATGATTCCAGATTTTCAATATCCTTGTTTATTTTATTCAACACTTTTTCTTCTTTGACAAAAAAATTACCATCTACAAGCATATCGAAAATAGGCGGCACAAACCATTGATGTTGATTTGTATTCCCCAACTTACCAGACACCCCCCATAAGTAACCTATTTTGCCCAAGCTATCCCTCACTACCAACACACCAAACATCTTACCTATTGGCAATTGTTGGGTATCTGAAAATCCAAAATTATGCACAAAATCACGCTGACACATCAGATATTCTTGCAAATAACTTGCTGCCAACTGCGTTAGTGGATGTGGCAGATAGGCAAATGGAAAAGTAAATCTATTGGGCAATTCGACCTCCTTTAGTATTTGCTCATCGAAATATTGAATCTTATTATCCATATCAGAAAACTTGTCTCGTCCTTGAAAAATCCTTACGAATTTGGCTTTTTGTATGCCCACATTTGCGACACACGAAGCCTTTTTCCCACTTCCAGTGAGCTAAATATTCTTCGCAATCCAAGTCGGTTTTTAAAGCGTTCAGCGAACTCTAAAAGATTTTGACCATTAAAAATTTCCATAACTACTTGATTTTATGAACTACAAATATATGAAAATATATGAGGAACTCAATTAATTAATATAACGTCAGTTCGATATAAAAAAGTAGTTTTAAATTTTGAAAAAAGGG
>JAUMYH010000138.1 GCA_030528745.1 Bacteroidota bacterium | reverse complement strand
AATCATTCCACGCCATTGTAATTCTTGTATGAAGTTTTTCATTTTTGGTTATTTTTAAAGTATTTTACCTGTATTTTTTAACTTGTTAGAAACATCACTCCAATTTCTGCTCAAATGCTTTTCAACTTCTTGAACTAAATCAATTAAAACATCTGCATAAATAGGGTAATATTCTCCTTTTCGTTTAGATTTCCGAAGCACATAGATTTGGTCTATTTTGGAATAAATTGGATCTACATTCAAATCTACATCGTAATTTTCTGTTACAATAAAAAACAATGAATAAGGATTACCTGACTTGATTTTTTCCGCTGTTGCAATTGAACCCTCTAACATTGTTTTATCAATATAAGTCTTATTTTCAATGGCAACAATTGGTAAATTTGTTGTAATTGTATTTGAATCACCGATAGAAATATCAATTGGGCGATAAATAGCAAAATCTTGGTCTTTTTGATTGATGCCAATTTGTGGTGTATTAACAAAATCTATAAAATTTATCCCTGAAAAAAATAAATTTGTATAAGCCCTTGAACTTCCTATTTTGAGTTTTTCATCTGCACTTTCAAATTGAGTTTTCTTTTCATTGATTAAATCCTTAAATAAGATAAACATAAACTCCTCCAAAATGGTAGGGCGTAACTTTCCTTGTGAAGTAAATATATTATCGTATCCATTAGTGCGAATAAAATCATAATACGCATTCAGGCTCTGCACTCTATCTATAATATTCTGCTCTGAATAACCAACTATTTTTTGTTGATTTTCAATATATTTTTGATACTCCTTAAATATGACAATAAGTGCTTTTTGTTGAGTGCTGGAAAGTTTAATCCAGTTTTTAAATTTCCCCAACAAATTTGAAGCGTGTTTATAAGTACTTGTTTCAAATTGCTCTAAAAACTTTATGTATTTTTCATTATTCATAATCTCAAATATTATTTTCTAAAAGTTCTTTCAATGTTTTGGCAATTTCAAAGGCCATCAAAGGAGGCACAGCATTACCAATTTGCTGGTATTGACTCAATCCTTTTTCCCAACTCATTTTGGTTCTCATTCCTTCAAAAATAAAATCATCAGGGAAAGATTGTAGTCTTGCACCCTCTCTCGCTGTAAAATTTCTATCCAAAAAAGGATGGATAAAATTACTCTGAAAAGAAGCCGCAATGGTTGGGGCAGGTTTATCAGGAAACAATCGTTGATTGTTTTGATTAAACTTTATTTTTGATTTTTCTGATGGATTGCCCCGTTGTACCGCTCCGTGAGTTTCCCAAACATCTAAAAGATTTTCTCCGTGTTTGATAGCTTTGAATCGTTCTATTAAGCGTTTGGTATGCTTCATTGCAATATGATTATGCACTTTATGAGATTTTTTTCTCATTAATTTCTGATAATCATTTTGAGGCTTTATAGGATAATCCATTTTTTTACTCCCTTCCCCTGCGTTGATTTGAGGCAAATCACCAATAGCCTGTTCCACTGAAACTACATTTTCAGGATTTCCTTTTGGAAATTCAGGCTCTATATTTAAATCTTTTCTTATTCCGATAATAATAACCCTTTCACGAGATTGTGGCACACCAAATTCAGAAGCTTTTAGCACTTTCGTTTTTACTTGATAGCCAAAATTTCCTGCATTTTCAAATTCATATTCAATCTGTTTAATGACTTTTCCTGATTGCATCGACAATAATCCTTTTACATTTTCCATTACAAAAGCCTTCGGATTATACCAATTAATAACCTTTACAAATTCATAAAAAAGTTTATTTCTTGGGTCGTCTTTTACTTTATTTCTGTTTTTGTTTGCCAAACTAAATCCTTGACAAGGAGGACCACCGATAATAACATCAACTTCTTTATTTTTAATAATAGAATCAAAATCTTCTTTTTGAAAATCAGATAAATCTCCACAAAGAAAAGGAACTTCTGGAAAGTTTGTAGCAAATGTTTTTTGGCAATTTTCATCAATATCTAATGATAATATAGAGTGAAAATTTGCCCATTTAAACCCCAAATCCAAGCCTCCGCAACCCGAAAATAAACTGACTATTTTATATGT
>JAUMYH010000041.1 GCA_030528745.1 Bacteroidota bacterium | reverse complement strand
TAAGTATAAATTTCAAAATAAAAAACAACAAAATGAAAAGATTAATTATTGCGACGATAGCAGTATTTGCAGTAGCACTAAGTGCCAATTCACAACGTATCAAGGGTTCGGATACGGTATTGCCTGTCTCTCAAAAAGAGGCTGAAGATTATAAAAAAACGAACAAATCGAGCAGTGTTTCGGTAACAGGCGGAGGCAGCGGAGTTGGAATATCGGCGTTGTTGGCAGGTACAACAGACATAGTACAGGCGTCACGAAGAATCAAGTTTGACGAACATCAGAAAATGAAAGAAGTAGGTAAAACTGTCAAAGAGGTAATAATAGCATACTATGCGTTGGCTGTGGTAGTTCATCCGTCCAACAAAGTGGGCAAGCTCACTCGCAAACAGCTCGAAAGAATATTCATAGAAAAATCAAAAACCGGAAAGAAGTTGGCATCGAAGACCTAAAAATAGTACCATACTCATGCAAAACATCGATATGCAGTGGCAACTTCCCGAAGGGCTCGCCGTCAAAGGCAATCGCAACCTACTCTACTCTATCTTCCACAACTTGGCAGACAACGCTATCCGATACGCCGGCAACGGAGCTACGATAAACATATCCACTTACGACGGAAACAGAGATTTTTACTACTTTTCGTTCTACGACACAGGCGGCTCCGGCGATAGTGAAAAACGCCGTCGCTTTCCGCAAAGGTAACATAATGGTCAAAAACCGCAAGGAGGGCGGACTGGCGTTCCTTTTCAATTTGCATAAATAGGCGTTATCAAAACAACAGAGACACCCACCGATGTCTCTGTTATTTTTTTGACTTTTTATGCTTTACAGACAAGTTTCCTTTTTTAAGTTTCGTCCGATGAGTTGTAACGAATATCATATTGTAAGCTGCTTTGAAAATTGTTTATTGATATCGTAATTTTGTTGGTTATCATTTTTTTTTTAATTTTGCGGAATAATTTAAATCCTCAAAAATAACACTACAAACAATTAAATATCAAGATTATGAATTTATCCATATCAAGAAACGAACTATACAACAAGTTGGCTATAGTGCAAAAGGTAATTAACCCTAAGACAGCTATACCGGTAGCCGAAAACTTCCTGTTTCGTATAGAAGGCAACAATCTTACCATAGTAGCTACCGACTTGGAGACAACTCTATCCACATCTATTACCCTGGAACAAAACAACGGTAACCTTATATTTGCTATGCCTCCCAAGATAATGGAGATACTCAAGGAGTTGCCCGAACAGATATTAAACTTCAATATAGATGAACAGAGCTTCAAGATTGTACTTAGAAATGAGAGTAGCACTTATAATGGCGACTTTTTGGGGATTGATGTCGGACAAAACGGAGAAGAGTTTCCTCGCCCAAAAGAACTTGATACAGAGCACCAAACTATAGAATTGACAAGCGAATTGCTTTTAAACGGTATAAGCAAAACGGTGTTTGCTACTGCCGAAGAAGATTCTCGTCCTGCGATGACAGGTGTTCTGTTCGATATGTTCGACAATAATATTACTTTTGTAGCCACCGATGCTCACAAACTTGTAAAATACAATATAAAAAACATCAATATCGGTTTTGAAAACTCGTTTATTTTGCCTAAAAAACCGGCTTTGACATTAAAAAATGTTTTGGTAAAAACAGATGAAAAAATCACAATAAGATTTGACGAAAAAAACGTGGCTTTTACAATGCCCGAATATGAAATGATTTGTCGAAGAATAGAAGGTAAATATCCAAACTATAATGCTGTTATTCAAAACAATCCAAATAAAGCTATAGTTGATAGAACATCGCTTTTGAGTGCTATCAAACGAGTAAAGGTATTCTCAAACCAAGGTACAGGGTTGATTATCTTCAACATAAAAGAAAACAAGATTGAAGTGTCAACTCAAGATATTGATTTTTCGACTTCGGCAAAAGAAGAGATATTGTGCCAATACTCCGAAGCACCTATCGAAATTGGTTTTAAAGCGGCTCTATTGGAAGAGATACTATCTAATATGTCGGACAATCAAATAGTTGTAGAGCTTGCCGACGCCTCAAAAGCAGGTATAATAGTACCTTTTGAAAATGAAGAAAACCAAGAGCTGCTTATGTTGCTAATGCCAATGTTTTTGAACTAAGGTAATATCTGTAATCTCTCAAAATAAACAACTAACGACAATTAAATTAATTGTATCTGATATATAGATGATTAAATTTAAGGGATTATAGCAAAATTTATTTTTATGACTAATGTTATAAAACATATAAAATCGGAACTTTCCGCCTTATATAACCAAAATGAGGTGGAAAGTTTTGTTTCGTTACTTCTGTATAAAATCGGTAAAATAGATAGAGTACAAAGGCTTATATCCGACAACATAGCATTTACTCACGAACAGATGATACTGCTTAATGATGCCATATCTCGACTAAAAAAGTACGAACCAATACAATATATATTAGGCAAAACAGAATTTTACGGTCTAACAATAAAAACCGACCGGAGAGCCCTAATACCACGCCCCGAAACCGAAGAGTTGGTAGACTGGATATTGCACGAATATCCTAAAGCACAAACAGTACTCGATATATGCACAGGCAGCGGATGTATAGCTATCGGTTTAGCCAAACAACTATCTACGGCAAAGGTAGATGCTATAGATATTTCTTGCAATGCCATTGACCTTGCCAAAGAAAATGCAAATATAAACAAAGCCCCAATAGATTTTTATCAGGCAGATATATTATCAACAGACAGTTTGTCTCAAAAATACGATATAATAGTATCAAATCCGCCCTACATAACAATATCCGAAAAAACGGATATGATGCCCAATGTACTTGATTATGAACCTGATTTGGCTCTGTTTGTCGATAACGAAAATCCTATCGTTTTTTATAAAAAGATAGCCGACCTTGCTACAACTTACCTCAAAGAAGGCGGTATGCTTTTTTTTGAAATAAATAGAAAGTTTGGTAACGAAATAGTTAGTCTTTTAGCATGCAAAGGATTTCGCGACATAGTATTAAAAAAAGATATATCGGGCAATGACAGATTTATCAAATGCAGTATATAAAAAAGCAAATCTAATGAATGATGGATTATCAAACAGCACTAAATAAAGCAGCTTCGTTGTGTGTTTCGAGCGAAAAAAGCGAATACGACATAAAGGAAAAATTGCACAAATTGGCGGTTGAAGTTTCGGATATTATAAAAATAATCGAACAACTCAAAAAAGACGATTTTATCAACGAAAAACGTTATTGCGATGCTTTTGTAAAAGATAAATTCAAGTTCAACCGATGGGGAAAGACAAAGATTGCTTTTATGTTGAGTCAAAAAGGCATAAGCAATGTCTTAATAGAGAGTGCTATTGATAATATAGACTCGGACGAATATATCTCTGTTTTGACCGATATACTATCTAAAAAACACAAGACAATCAAGGACAAAGACCTATACCAAACTAAGGCACAACTATATAATTTTGCAATTTCCAGAGGATTCGAAAATGAAGTAATAAAAGAGGCTATAAAACGGATTCTATAGTTTCTCTACAAGTTCAAAAAATAAACCGTGTTCTATTTATTAATTTAAAAATATCTCGAATAATACCTTTTTATAGTGATATTAATATCGAAAATCATTGTTTTTAGGTATTGGCGATTATTTCTACTCATAGTAATTTTGCAAAATATAATTTTCATATATTATACAAAAAAAATTATCAAACTTCTATATTTTTTTGTTATTACTCCAATACTAATAACCAATGTATAATATATCATTTCCATTATTTATAGTAAAGTATATACTTCTTTTTAATGGGAAAATACCCAATATCTTATTAATAACATAAAATTTAATTATTTAAAAAACAAACTGAAGAATATTAATAATTTAAAAAATATAATAATATGAGTTTTACAAATTTAATTGATTATGGAAGTATCACTATGATACAGGGAGTCGACGGCATACGTCTATGTGAAGAATCGTGGATGAAAAGTAGGTTTGATAAGACAGCAAAACCTCTTGTAATCTCCTCTTATGAAGAAGTTAAAACCTCCTTTAAAGGGAAAGTGTAAGTAATATTAACTTTTAAATTTAAAAGATATATGAAAGATTATATTACTAAAATTATGATGATTGTGTTACAAATAATGATTTTTTGTAATATTGTATTTGCTCAACAGACAGAAAATAAAGCTGTTTTGCAGGGTATAATTACGGATAAAGATAGCGATAAACCTTTGATGGGGGTACATATATCGGTTCGTAATATGGAATTGAACACTGTTTCTGATACTAATGGCAGGTTTGTAATTAATGTTCCTTCAGGTAAGAAAAGCTATCTACTTGATTTTTTTTATGAAGGGTATTCGAAGATGTTTCTGAATGTAAAAGATACGGAAAAAGAACTACATGTAAGGCTTAGTAGCAATACCAAGCTTCTTGGCGAAGTAGTGGTGTCTGCCACACGAAACGAAACAGATAAAAAAGAAGCACCGATTATAGTAAATATCGCATCAGCAGAGTTGTTTGAGACAACTTCTTCGTGTAATCTTAAAGAGGTTATGGGCTTCCAACCCGGGTTGCGTGTAGAAAATAATTGTGGTAACTGTGGTACAAGTCAGTTGCGTATCAATGGTCTGGAAGGGCAATATTCTCAGATACTTATTGATAGTCGTCCTGTATTCAGTTCACTTGCTTCCGTTTATGGGCTGGAACAATTTCCTGTGGATATGATAGAACGAGTGGAGATAATACGTGGAGGAGGTTCGGCTCTATTTGGCTCCAATGCTATTGGTGGAATTGTAAATATTATCACAAAAGAGCCTCTACGAAATTCGGTAATGATTGCCAACACAACTAATATGCTAACAATAAATAGTTTTGACATAAATACATCTCTAAATAGCTCTTTTGTATCAAATGATCATAAAGCGGGAATTTATATTTTCGGAATGCTGAAAAACAGACATTCTTACGACCGAAACCAAGATGGTTTTTCAGATATTCCGAAGCTTAATACCGAAAATATCGGTTTTAGGGGATTTTATAATACAAGCAACTACTCGCAACTAATAGCAGAATTTCATCATATTCATGAATTTAGACGTGGTGGAAATATGTTTGATAACCCTCCCCACGAATCTGATATAGCCGAATATCTAAATCATAAAATTGATGGGGGAAGTCTGAGATTCAAGTCTTATTCTTCCGATTATAAACACAATATAGATATGTTTGTCTCAGGACAATTAATAGATAGAGACAGTTATTTCGGAGCAGAAAAAGGAGCTAATGCTTATGGTAAAACCAATGATAAAACTTTTGCTGCAGGGACTAAATACTCTTTTAATATGGAAAAACTTTTGTTTCTTCCGGCTCAGTTGACAGCAGGTATTGAGTATAATTTTAATACTCTGCATGATAAATTTGCCGGATTGGGACGTAATATTGAACAGACCACACACATATTTGGAGCATATTTGCAAAATGAATGGAAAAACAAGTATATAGGTTTGCTATTTGGAGCAAGGTTGGATAAACATAATATTATGAAAAATGCGGTATTTAGTCCTCGTATTAATATGCGTTACAGTCCTTGCGAAAAAATTGGTTTTCGCGTAAGTTATTCAAGCGGTTATAGAGCTCCACAGACATACAACGAAGATCTTCACATCGAAGCCGTAGGTGGCTCTTTGACATTGATACAACTTGCCAATAATTTGCGTCCCGAATATTCTCATAGTATAAATGCTTCTGTCGATTTTTACCATAATTTCGGAGATATGAAAACAAATTTGTTGTTGGAGGGATTTTATACCACTCTCAATGATGTATTTGTTCTTGAAAATATAGGACAAGATACCGTGAAATCAATAATTTATAAAGAACGTCGTAATGGTTCGGGAGCAACAGTGTACGGTGTCAATATTGAGGGTAAGATTGGTATAGATAATATTTTTGACATACAATTGGGTTATACCTTGCAGTCGAGCCTCTATAACAACCCGGAAAGGTGGTCTGACCAAATTACTCCTCAACGACGAATATTTCGTACTCCCGATTATTATGGTTATATCACTTCTAATTTTTATATTACCCAATCATTCAGAGCATCGTTTTTTGGCAACCATACAGGAAGTATGCTTGTGCAACATACCATTAGTGAGGAAGGGAAAGAAAACAAAGAATTGGAAGTAATTACACCTGCATTTTGGGATTTTGGACTAAAACTGGCATATAATTTCCCAATAGCTGATAAAATAAATTTTGAAATAAACGGAGGAGTAAAAAATATATTTGATGCCTATCAAAAAGACCTTGATTATGGCAAACTCAAAGATGCTGCATATGTATACGGGCCTTCGTTGCCCCGTATGTTTTTTATCGGAGCAAAAATTTATTTATAACCAAATTTTTATAAAAAAACCGATGTGAAACCCAATGTTTTTCATCGGTTTTTTATTTTACCACCAACATAACTCCTGCAATTATAAGCACTACTCCTATCCAACGACTAAGAGGTATCGTTTCTCCGAATATAAAAGCAGCAGCCAACATACCAAATACATAAGCAAAGGCAGTAACAGGATATGCTATCGAAAATTCGAAATGCTTCAGTATGTATCCCCATAGGATTGTTGCCGAAACCAGACATATACCGCTCGCAAGCAACCACCAGTTGGTAAGAATATCGTAAAACCAAGCAAACGACAATTGAAACTTGTGAATTTTTTCTACAGCGAGTTTAAAGCAGACCTGACCACTTGCAAGCAAAAAACATTGACATATAGAAAGTAATACTGTCTTTATCATAATCGGACAAAATTTTTATTTCGACAATAATACAAAAGCATGATTTTTACCACCAAAATGATTGTAAGACAGTATTTTCCGTATTGATTTTGGTCGCTTTTTGTTGTACAGTAAATGCAAGGGTACCACACCAAGTTTTATACATTCGGCTGCAACATATATCCCCAGAGCCGATGCTGTATAGTTCTCTCCAAAAATATTTTTGTATTGTAATATAGGAGTATCGGCGAATAGCTTACCGCAAACATCAGTATATATATTATCATTTTTGTCGCAACCATTGATTCCTGTCATTATTGCATCTATCTCCGTTGGTGGTTTATAGATATTAACAATATCCGATGGTTGTCCGTAGAGAATATCTATTGCCTCTATTTTGCAAAAAGAATAATCGGTTTGTTGTCGCGACAAAAGCATAGCTAATGCCGTTTCTGAGGCGAATGTTTCGCCCTGTTGTCCCAAGTATCCGGCTTTTTGTAGAAAATTGAAATAGGTCGGGGTCATCTCATCGTGTCCACAAACCATGGCAGTAGTGTTGTTGTCTTTGTTGAGTAACATAACAGCATCAAACAATGCGTGTTCGAATGAGACTCCATTATGTGTATGTGTAGAGTTATAACCCTTACAGCCCGTATCTATAGCTATCAACGAACTGATAGTGTTGTGAGTAGAGTTCATAAATTGCGTTGGGTTCAACATCTGTTCGCCTTGGCGTACCATACGGTCGAGAAATAGCTCTGTATTTTCTAAACAACCCAGCCCTGTACCTGTTATAATAGCATCAAGAGATTTGTTTTCATTACTTTCTAATGCTTTACGTGCTGTGAGCAAAGCCCTTTTCAACATTTTACCCAATCGTCGTACTTCGTTTGGCGAAAAATATTGTCGGTAATCTTCGTCTAACGACTTTACGAAATTCTCACTATAATATATCGGTTTTTCAAACCACTCTTCGCAGAGTGCCTTCTGAGCGGATATTTGCTTTATAGCATTTATATATATATTTGCCTTCACAGTAATAGAGACATTTGGATTAAACCTTAGAGAAAATCAGACTTGTGTCGTTGCCTCCAAATCCAAAAGAGTTTGATATAACATTCGTCAGTTTTACGTTTTGTGTTTTTTCTACCACAGGCAAAAAGTTCAACTCAGGCATAGGATTTTCAAAGTTAATGTTTTGAGGTACAATGCTGTTCTGTAAAGCTAAAATAGATATTACCGCCTCTACTCCTCCTGCTGCACTTGTAGTGTGCCCTGTAAACGATTTGGTCGAACTTACATAAGGTATCTCATTGCCCCATAACCGTTGTATCGCTATTCCTTCGCTTAAATCGTTGTTTTGAGTGCCTGTGCCATGAGCATTTATATAGTCTATATCCGATGGTTGCAGGTTAGCATTTTTAAGAGCAACTTTCATAGCTTTGAAAGCTCCATTTCCATTGGGCGATGAGGCTGTTTGATGATAAGCCTCACATACATTTGCTCCCCCTTTAAATTCCGCCAATGGTTTAGATTGTACGGCTCTTTTATTGAAGTGTTCTTCTGTCTCCAGTATTACAAAAGCCGCTCCTTCACCAAGATTTAGACCTTGCCTCATAGCATCAAACGGACGGCAGGGCGACTCGTCTATAATCATCAACGAGTTGAATCCGTTTAGATGAAATCTGGTAATACATTCGCTACCACCCGCTACCACTATATCGGCTTCTGCTTGTCTGAGCATTTCTGCCCCGGACAGGATAGCATTTGCAGCCGAACTGCAAGCGGTGGAGATAGTATTTACTTTTTTGAAACATCTGTGGTAGTCGGCAATCATCTCGGAGCAAGTACCACAATGTTGCATATGTATATATTCGTTTTTGGTATCGTTTTCGATAAAATCAGTATAAAAATCCTCTACTTTGTCCATACCTCCTACTGTGGTACCGTTTATTAACACAGACATACTATCGGACATCGTCTTTTTGTCCAACATTGCCGACCGTATTGCCTCTTCTACAGCTATCATTCCCATTAGAGCGGTGCGTATAGATGGAGTACTTTGGCTAATGCCTAAGAAACGCTTCATCTCCTCATTGGTCTGTTTAACTTCGCCCACAAGAAGATTTTTGTGTGATGTACTCAAATACCGTATCAGGCATATACCCGATTTAGCCAGAATAAACGATTGTGTTGTCTCTGTTGCATTGTTGCCTATTGCCGATATTATACCGATACCCGTAACAAATATTCTCATCCTATAATTTACTGTTTTTGAACAAATAAGATTGATTTTGCCAAATATATAATCTATTCTCAAAAATGTTTTGTCCTAAAAATGAGACATTTGCCAACCGAACTATTTGTTTATTTGGTTCTGTTGGCTTTGATATACTCTGCCATAGATACTACCGATTCGAATATTTCTTTGCCCTCGTTAGGACTTCTAAGTTTTATACCATAGTTTTTTTCCATCAATACTATCAACTCCAATGCGTCGATGGAGTCGAGACCGAGTCCATCACCAAAAAGCGGTGCGTTTTCGTCGATATCGGCAGGCGACATATCTTCGAGATTTAATGCTTTAATAATATTTTCTTTGAGTTCTAAAATAATGTCTTGCATATACTTATGTGTTTTTTTTGTTTCTATTAACTATAGTGCAAAAGTAACTATAATTTATGATTTTATCAATTATAAAAATTCACATTTTGGGGCTGTGATACATAGTAGTGTATATTAACTCTTTATATAAATTTTGATCAAGACCTGTGTTTTTAGAAAAAAACTAAACACATTGTTTGTCAAATCAAAAAAATGTATTAATTTTGCACACTATTTTTTTAATGTTGTTCATTCTAAATTAGGAGGATATTACAATAGCAAACAATTTCAATAGTCGTAATAACCAAGAGAGTAAATATCGTGTTAATGAAGAGATAAAACACGTTGCTCGCGTTCGTTTGGTTGGAGATAATATAGATCAAGGTATCTATACTATAGAGCATGCCTTATATAAGGCTGAAGATTTGGGTTTGGATTTGGTGGAGATTTCGCCGAACGCCGACCCGCCGGTATGTAAGATAGTGGATTATCAGAAATTTCTATATCAACTAAAGAAAAAAGAGAAAGAGATAAAAGCTAATGCCGTAAAAGTTGTTGTAAAAGAGATACGTTTTGGACCTCAAACAGATGAACACGACTATAACTTTAAGCTTAAACACGCTCGCAACTTTATTGCGGAGGGCAATAAGGTAAAAGCATCGGTATTTTTTAGAGGTCGTTCGATAATGTTTAAGGAGCATGGCGAAGAGTTGTTGAAAAAATTTATGGAAGATTTGGAAGACATAGCCAAGCCCGACAACACTCCTAAACTTGAAGGTAAAAGAATGATACTCAACATATCACCTAAATCTAAGAAATAAGTATATAAATATTTTTTAATAATAAATTATAAATAACGTAAAAGAAAATGTCTAAGATGAAAACTAATTCCGGTGCCAAAAAAAGGTTTGCCCTTACCGGAACAGGTAAAGTGAAACGGAAACATGCCTTCAAAAGTCATATTCTGACCAAGAAGACCAACAAAAGGAAGCGTAATCTTACGTATACGGGAACTATTCATACTTCCGACGAGAAGAATGTAAAAGCAATGTTGGGTCTCCGTTAAGTGTTAATTAACAAAAAGTATTAACCGAATGTTCAGTAAAAAAGTTTCAAAAATAGAACACTGACTTTCAAAAAAACATTAAAAATTATGCCACGTTCAGTAAATCACGTAGCTTCAAGAGCAAAAAGAAAAAGAATTTTAAACCTTACAAGAGGTTATTTTGGTGCAAGACGCAATGTTTGGACTATCGCAAAAAACACTTGGGAAAAAGGGTTGCAATATGCATACCGCGATAGAAAAAACAAAAAGCGTTCTTTCCGTGCTTTGTGGATTCAGCGTATCAATGCGGCTGCACGCTTGGAAGGTTATTCATATTCTCAACTTATGGGTGCTTTGCACAAAGCGGGTATCACTATAAACAGAAAGGTACTCGCCGATTTGGCTATGAATAACAAAGAGGCTTTTGTAGCTATCGTAAAACAAGCCAAAAATAGCAAATAAATTACTTAAAAATTGGTTTTAATTGTTCATAATACGAAGAGGTTGCCTCCAAACAAGAGACTACCTCTTTTTATTATGTCGCTGTGTCGCTGTTATACAACGTACAATGAACCCAAAGGCACGCAATATAACCAGTTGGTCCGTTTTCGAATGGTTTACTTTCTTATCACCAAATCCAAAGCATCGGCATTGTTAAATTACTATAGTATTATTATATTATCTTTGCTAAAAAAAACTATGGATTGTCTGAGATGTGGAAGCATAAATCATCATAAAGATGTCATTATCGTTATAATGTTAAACAGAGGTCTGATATAAAATCAACCGCAACTCGTAGGTTAGCTTTGGAGATGTATTTGGAGAGGCTGGGATTTAGGGTTATCGAACGGATATTGAAAATAAGTCATACAATCGTTTACTATTAGGTAAAAGAATGGTATGAAAGAGTTGATACACCACAAAAAGGAGGAGTCGGTTTCCGTATTGAATTATATGAGATGCACACATATATAGGTTCAAAAAAAACTACTTCCGGGAATGAATTACTGTTGATCTATTTGGAAACGATTTATCTCTTTTGTCTGTGGATACAGAAGCACAGGTACGGTAGTAAAGCTTTGGAAGAAGATAAAAAATATTCCTACATCAGTGCATTATTCTAACTATTGGAGTAGTTACAAGGAATTTCTCCCTAAGGTAAAACACATTCAAACAAAGACAGAAACTTATACGGCTGAAAGTTATAATAGTAGAATAAGGCATTATTTCGCAAGGTTCAAACGAAAAGTGAAGTGTTATAGCAAGTTAAACATATGATAGAAATATCCATCAAACTTCTTTCTCTAAAGCTAAACAATGAGATTGATATATTTATTTAACAATGCCCTATTTTTTAGTTATGAAAAAACTCATCATCATACTGATGATACCGATTATTTTTCTGTTATTATCGGAAAAATTTTCATTGAAAATCGAACGGAAAAAATATTCCAACCCCTTACCCGAATTTTACCACAAACTCCCAAAAAAGAAAGTGATTTTGATATTAAGGAGTTTGTGTGAGAGAATACAAGCGCAAAGAAGTAGTTTCTCGATAGAAAACTACCTTTTTTATACTCCACTTTCATATTTGTTCATCAACTTCTTCTCCGATATTTCTCAAGTAGGCATTTAAGTCAATTGCAGGTATTGTCCCGATTGCTTGTTGTAAATATCTTGTTAATTGCATAAAAAAAGTTACAAGGGAATGGTCTGCATTACTAAATTTTATTTTATTGAACTTTCTTTTTGCATAAAAGTCTAAATAAGCATCTTGCCCAACAATAGTAATTTCTTCGTTTGGGGTATAATCTATGTAAAAACTTCCATAATCAGTAATACAGCCTAAATCAATACTTTTTAGATTTTCTAATGCTTTTAAATGTTCTTCTATCGTATCATTATTTTTGTGTGTGAAAGTGTTTGTAGTACATAAAATTCCACCAATAATTTTAGTCAAAGGACGAGGGTTAAATTTTGTTCCTCCATTGATGAAACTTGCTGCTTCTCTTTTCAACACTCTTACGCTTTCTATTTTCTCACCTGCATATTGAATATAGGTTTTATTTTTAACATTTCCTTTTATATCAGGTTTTACTTCAAAAACAGCATAAACACCTTCGGCAGGTATGTAATAAAATCCATTCTGATTAAAAATAAAAGGTGTAAACCAATTATCGTAAATCACGATGTCTATTTGTTGGCTTGTATTGCCTTCGTGGTCTATTACTATTGCTTTATCAACGCAATATCTGCTCGGCAAATATTTGCGTAACCATTCTATCCAAGCATTTTCTAAAGCGTCACCTTTTGAACCTGGATGTTCAATAAAATCCCTATTTGTGCTGAGTTGAGCAGACATTTGTTTTTGCAACCCATTGAATAACTGTTTTAAATTAACTTTACTCATATTTATATAATTTATTTTCAAACCAAACATAAAATCCGAAATCAAGTTTTGTTTGGGAATACCCAAGAATCAGTAATACAGGATTTACAGGACAATTAGGGATATTAGATATAGTTTTCATTGCTAAAATATCGGTTGTACTTGGAGTAGAGCTATTGTCAGGATGTGTGTGCCATTCTCCGACATAGATTTTTTTAGGCGTTTCGTTATAGTAATTTTTAAGTTCTTTATCAATACCTCTTGTATTTCTTTCAAAAGAGTATTTTGATGATTTAAAACTTTGAGGAAATATAGTATTTGTTATATGTAGATGCTTATTGTCATTACTATAATATCCAATCAAAAAACCTCCAAATTCATTTGGATAATGACTTTTCCCTTTTTCTATCAGGATATTTAATAATTCATTATCAATTTCGATACTCAATTCTATTTCTTTTACTTTTAAAATCAAAATTCGTTTAATTTTATAGCTACACAATCTGTATACTCAGTTTCTATCACGAAATTTCTCAAAGACTTGTTTTTCTCAAATCTTGAATTGATATGTTTAATTGCAAACTGAACAAGAGTATTTATATCATTATAAGAAGCCTTGAATGTGGGACTCCAACAGCCTGTTGGATTATATAAATCATCAACATCAAATTCTAAAACATTTCCATTAAATTGGGTATCAATAAAATGGTATCTATTACGCTCGGTTGCACACACTAATTGTTTTGCGTGGTTTGATATTGAAAGGTTCAACAGTTTTGACTTTATATTTAATTGGCTCAACACATAAAGCAAATCATTATCGGCTGTACAATCAAAAATTATATCATATCCATTAAGATAGTTTTCTATTTCTACCTTTGTTTCTTTGTTAGTTAAATGAGATTTTAGAAAAAAATCAAGCATTCTTGAAAATTCATAACCGCCTTTTATTGGCTCAAAAAAGGGAGATATTAGACATAATTCATCTATCAAATCATTAACTTTATTGGTAATACCTGAAAAGAATGAATATTCTGACCGACAAACATTTTCTGGTTCTTTTACATCAATATCTATAAAATTAATTTTTGTACAACCACACCTTACTAAAGTCTTTGCTATGATACTTCCAATAGCTCCTATTCCAACAATTAGAATTTTACCATCGGTTAATTGCTGATTCAATTTCCCTCGTCCAAAAAAATATTTATAGGAACAATTCCTTGTCATAGCCCAATCAATAATCGTTTCACCATCCAATCTTGTTAGCCATTGTTTATTTACTTTTTCGCCATAAATAGGGAACTTACCTATCTCTAATATAATGGCTTGCCAGTGAATTTCTTTGTCAGAAATATTATATCCTATGAATAAAGGCAGTGTTTTGCCTTGTTCTTTTGATTTTTTTTGTTCGACTCTATGAAGAAAGGTTAAAAAATCTTGTGGCAAAAGCGATTCAAAATCCTTCCAATTTTCAAAAACCCAACGCTGATTTTTACTTGGCTCATCTTTTATAAAAATAAATAATCCTGTACAATAAGGTAAATTTTTAAGTTGAAAATTCCAATTTACATCTACTAACTTTTTTCTGTCTTTATCCAAAAAAACTTGAAAAATATTACTTTGGATATTTTCATTATGAAAGACTCCACTACTCATTATTGAGTAGTCGATAAAACCAAATTGATTTTTATGAAAAACATAATCAACCTCATTAAAAAAGTAAACAAAATGTCCTCCTTTAAACGCTTTTGGATTTACGATAAGATGTTCATAATGAGAGTCTAAATCTTTATTGATATAGTATTTTTTTATCCAAACTTTGACAGCTTCAATATCATATACCAATTTTTTGGATAATATAGGGCTATGTGCTGTATGAATACAAATAGAACCATTAGCCATAATATGCTTATATTCTAAAAGTTCATCATTGGAAAACTTAATAGTTTCCGTATCGTGAATTTTAAAAGGGTATTGTGGACTGATGGTTACGTTGAAATTTAATGGTTGTTCCAAACCTTCAACAAAAACAGAGATACATCCTTCAATGTCAAACTTACTTTGCTCAAAAGGCTTAATAAGTTTGACATTGGGAATGTTCTCTATTGTAGAATTGATTTCACTAACTCTATCATTCATTTTTTATCCAAAATTTAATTTCGGAGGAGGTATAGGCATACCGCTACTAGTATTGTATTTGTTTTTGTTGTCTTCTTTGAACTTCAGATTTTCAGGAAAATAGATTTTGATGTTTTCTTCATTTTCTTCAATCCTATTAAGCATATTTTTCATATCATATGACAACTGTTGCTTTTCATTATCAGTCAAGGTATCAACCAAATTATTAGCACTATTCCCTGGGTCTTTCAGTGTAAATCCGTCATTGGTAACATTATCCCTGATATATTCCATCACAGATTTCAGTTTATTCCATAAATCGCCTGTTATTTCAACATTATCAAATGCTTTTATTGTAATAAGTTCAAGAAAGAAAGATTTGGTTGGATAATTATATTTAGTATTTTTCCAAACTTTCAAGAGGCGAATAATTTTTCTTATTGAATCTTTTTCAGCAGTAGCTCTATCTTTAATATTATTAATTTGAGCTACAATATTTGTTTTAATGCGTTCACTCCCAGCGTTGATGTTCCCATACTTATGATAAACATAAAGATTAAGATTTTTATCCTCATCATATTGTCCTTGATTAAATTCTCTGCCAGGCACTACATCTATTTTTATTCTATCACCTTCTTTATCTTCGTAAAAATCTAAGCCTATTGATACTTTTTGTTTTCTTACTTCAGCCTCATTTTTATACTCTTCATAAAGAAAATTATAAACATCATCATACATATCTTTTAAAGTTCCATTTGACCCAAAAGCATTACGCTTGAATGGTGATACTAAATCAAAATCAAACTTAATGTTGATAGCGGTATTTTTGGCATAAGAACCTGAATTAAACGGAGAATATATATTTGAAGAATATTTTTTCTCCAAAGCCTCCTTTATTTGAGTCTTTTTACTCCTATGCTTATTCAATAAATCTTCTTCTTTACTCATCTTATGAGAGTCAATAACAGATTCCAAATAGTCTTTTTTATTCATATCAACTAAAAATATAATTGTTCGTCTTCTCTTGTCAAAAAACATTCCAAATGCAACAAGATGACATTTTGACAGAAAGAGGGTGTGTTTTAGCCATTTTGACAGCTTCTCAAAAGTCTATACTTACCCCTATGTTCATTCCATTTTGTTTATCATCACATCGAAATAAGGTTGTTGGCTCCACAATTCTTTGCTTCCAATCACATAGCAGCGTTTTTTTGCACGAGTAAGAGCTACATTGAGCATATTAGGCTTTGAAGATGTCCACTTTCGGGTGCCTTCTTTTTCCGGATGACTTCCCAACACAAGAAAAACTACATCTGCTTCTTTTCCTTGGAATGTGTGAATTGTACCACATTGAACTTTTTCGTAAAATCTTAACATCCTTTCGCATTCATTAGCTACTAATTTAAAAGGAGATATAACATAAATCTTACCTTTATACCCGTTTTCCCTTAGTTCATCTACTTTGACTTTTAACAATTCTATTTCTTCTCTTATGACTTGGCTATCTCCAGAACCACTACCTTTTACATCAAACCAACAAGACACACCAATATATTCGCATTCTTCCTTATCTTCTGTACCTTTTACCATCTGATTGTTGTAAGCAATTTCGTTGGCAATATCAAACATTGGATTGAAACATCTCCGATGGGTTCGTAAAGGGAATCCCGTCCATATGCTATATTCATCATTTCCCATTAGAGTCCCATATTGAGATATTCTATCTGCTAACTGCTGAACAGAAGTGTTATACGGAGACCAATTGCTTTTTACATTTTGGTAAGAGATTAATTTGTCAACCAAATTTTTAGGAATAGTAACAACAGGTTCCACCTGTAAAGGATCTCCTACAATAACACATCGTTTTGAACGTTGTATTAACCCAACTGCCGACTGAGGTGTTGCTTGTCCTGCCTCATCTATCAGCAACCAACCTATCTGATTTTTAATCATATTCGGGAATAACCTACTTGCCGATGCCAATGATGTTGAAACCACCGGAATACAAAAGAAAAAAGTATCCCAAAGTGTGGTAGTAAGCTCATCTGACACTTTTGCTCTACCCAATATCATATCAAAGAAAGCATTCAGATTATTTTTGAATTGTTTTGCATTGGCAAGAATTGTAAATTTGTGTACATCAAGAGCTTTTAGAAAAATTTTGCTACGAAGTTTGGCTATTTTTTCTGAGTGGTAGGGTGAAAGCAAATGTATATCCTTTAAATCTTTGTTATAAAAGTTTTCATCAAAAATATTTACTTTCTCTATCTGATAATCTTTACATAGCTGAGTTTTTAAATTCTCATATTCTCTTTTGAATTCTTCAATTTGTTCCAATTCGATTTGAATATTTTTTAACCGATTGATAATATTACTTTTCTCTGACTCAACCTTCTTAATTTCATTGTTTATTTGCTTTAATTCTAATGAAATATTATTAAACTCATTCCACACTTGGTTTATCTCATTATTCCATTTTACAAAGGATTGTGTATTGAACAGTTTATGGAAGAAAAAGAATATAGGTTTTTGGGTATTGATAGCATCTAAAGAAGTTTTTAATGCATCTCTTTCTTTTTCTACTCTCTTTTGTTCGGATGTCAACTTCTGTAATTCAGTATTAAGCTGATCTTCATAATTTTTATTTTCATCTTTCAATTTTTCTAAATCTGTCTTTCGTTGGACATTTTTCGAATAATCATCAAATCTGTTATGAAAATCGATGGCAGTATTTTTGAAAATTTTGAATTCTTCCAACAAAGAAATAAACTCTTTTTTAGCAATTTCAAAATTGTCTTGATGTTGCTTTTGTAAATCTTGATTTTTTACTAAGTAATTATAAAAATTAACAGCATTTTCATCTATAATAGCTTTGTTCTTACCATTTCTGATTAAATTTCCTTTCTCATCTTTTAAAAATGATTTCCAAAAGAGGTTATTGAATTTATTCTTGTTTTTTGAATTACCCAATGCAGCAGCTAAAATTCCCCAATTTTCATCACCTGTAAGTTCCTCTTTTGCATATTCACCAAAATAATCAGCATATGGAAAGGCAGCATTTTCTCCATATTTATCAATTTTTTTGGCTTGTGGTAGTTCTTTGCTGATATTTTCTACCGCAGAATTATTATTACTTGCTACAACAATTCCGTAATTCTTTTGTAAAATAGCATTTAATGGATAAATATAAAGATATTTGTCTTTAACATCTATTTTTTCACCTTTTTCAAAAAGATTATCAATGCCAATATTTAAAATTGCCTTAGCTCGGTCTAATATGACTTGAGCGATAACATCCAATAAAAGGGTAGTTTTGCCTGTTCCGGGAGGTCCATTTATTCCCTGTATTCCCGAACTATTGCCTAATTCTTTAAAAATGGTATTCACCGCTCCCAACTGTGCCGTACATAATCCATATTTGGGCGTTGATGGCCATTTTCCTTCTGTGAGTTGCTCTGGATTTATGGTGTTGAAAAGATTTTTTTTATTCTTTATTAAATCAAATCTTTTTTGAGTAGGTTGGAGGGTTAGATAACTTTGCACAGTTGGTGAAAGTTCGGTATTATCGTCTATTAATTGGTTCAAGTCATCCAAGAAGAAACTATTCAAAAAAGCAGGATCAACTTCAATATTCTTACCAACTTCTTTTTCAGTGAAATATATTTTAATTTCAGTGTCATTCCATTGGCTTATACTTCTAAGATATGCTATTTCTTTTTCAATAAATTCCCACGTAACAGAATTACCTTTTGGGTTTTCATCATCAGTAGTTTTTAGGATATTAAATCTTTCCAAATACTCATCTGAAACATTATTCAATAATCCATAAACCGATGAAATTTCCTTACATTTTTTCAAAACATCCAACCCCAAAACAAAACTTGCCAAAGTATAACTTTTGGCATCGGGACATCCTTTTTCATCAAGTATTATGGAAGACAGACAAGTAAACCCGATAGTTTTTTCTTTCCATTGGTTCTCTTTTTCGTCTGGAAATAATTCTTCTATCTGCTTAATAACATTTTCTTTTGAAACTTTTCCAAAGAAGAGTGTGTAAATTCTTTTTTTATCCTTTTTGGTACTTTTATCTGTTTCCCAAGGAAGTTTATTTCCTCCATTCAATAGTTTTATATTTTTCACATCCAAATCAGGTAGATTGAATATCTCCACATTTCTCCAAAAATGTAAAATGTCTTTTTGAGTCATATATTACTAATTTTATTTTTAATCTCTATTTCCTCTGAATTAATACCTAATTGATCTACATAAGCTCTTATCCTATTTTTGAGTTGCTCCTCTTCTTTAAAATTATTATAATACATCTCTTTCAATTTGTATTTCAAAATAGGTTCATCTATTAGTTCTATTAATTGATTAGTTTCATCTTTTCTTTTATTTTTAAGAAAATCAATGGTATCATTTATTTTATTTTTTGCAAACTCTCCAATCAAATCAGTCATAAAAAACGAATTAGACAACATCTTTGATATATTAGCTGCAAAAGTTTGACCTTCACACTCGTTATTACCTAAAAATAATACATTTTGCTTTGGAATATCCGATAGAATAAAAGGAGAATGGGTTACAAAGATAAAATTGATACCTTTAATCTTTTCGAGATTTAATTTTTCAATTCCTTGAATTAGTTTATGAATGTAAGTTCGTTGATATTCTGGATGAAAATACAACTCTATTTCTTCCAAAATAATATTGATATATTCATAAGATATTCTATTCTCTTCTTTTGAAATGGATTCCAAATTTATTAAATGATAAAAAATAGAATTGATCGAGTAAATTTGTTGTTTTTCTCCCGAACTTAATGATGAAAATTTAATCTTATCTTCATCAGATTTTGTAGATTTCATCTCAATATCTACTTCAAAAATCGGAGGAGGTAAAAAATTGATTATCTTTTCAGTATTAGCTAAATCTTTAATTTTCTCAGCAAAGTTTTGCACTGATAATTTATTTTCACTCTCAATAATTGAATACTCAATATGGTTGTGAATTAGAAAATTTAGCATCTGTCTTAGCTTAAATGTGATATGGCTTTTATCTTCCTTTAAAGCTGAAAACAAAGGTTCCCAATTAGTTATATCTTTGTTATCAAAATCTATATTTAATTTTATATATCTCTCATACTTTTTACAAATACTTATCAACTTATAAAGTATATATTCCTTTGAAAAACCAATAATATCCTCATATATTTTATTACTTATTGATTTGTTATTATCAAACAGTTTAGCTATTAGTTTGTCTATTAATTGCTTTTTAAAATCTTCATTAAAACTCGATAAATCTATTTCCCAACTCTCTTGTGATTTCTTTTCATAGTAATTTAATCCGTTTTTATCCTTATCATTTTTTAATTTTAATGTAATTGATTCTGCTTGCAAATTATCTCCTAAACTTAAATGTAACCTGCCTTTATTATCATAAGTCAATAGGTTTGCTAATAACCGTTGGAACACTAAATA
>JAUMYH010000137.1 GCA_030528745.1 Bacteroidota bacterium | reverse complement strand
GCCTTTCGAAAGTATCCTTTATAAAGGAGATTATTCGTGAGAAATCCGATCGGCTCTATACTAAAACTTACTTCAAGCACGAAGATGATTTCGTACACAATCAACATTATTACTCCAACATTTGGGGTGCGTTACAACTATACAAAGTACACCAAATCATCGAAAAAGGTGACTGCGAACAACCACTATCTTTAAGCGAAGTCCATACAATCCCTCAGTTACAGGAACCATTTTCCTTTTTCGAAAGCTATCAAGGATTGGTAATGCGGCTATTGTACGATATAAATAACTCTACGATACAACAAGAGCTGAAATACTTAAATAAAAAAATCGAGTACCTAAATCTGGAGAATGAGACTTGGGAAAAACTCGAAGAGATAGCAGTGCAAAAGGAAGCGGAATTAGCAAAATTAGAATTATCTCAACGAGAAATAGAAAACTTTTACGAACAGATCAAACTAGATGGTTTGATAAACAAAATCTGGAAATTCTTTGGCGGTCAAGATAAAAATGCTCTTAGCTTCATACAGGAAAAACTACAAGATATAGAGCATCAGAAAGACTTAATATCTCACATTAGAGGGAAGATAGAGATTTTAAAGAAACGGAAAAGTCATCAAGATGAAATACTCAATGTTTTTAACCACTCCAATATTGGTGAGAAGTCGAGTGGGTATATAACAACAATCCAAGAGTTACGTAAGGCGGCTCCAAGTGTTTTGCTAATAGATGATAAAGCCAAAGAAGGAGGATGGGGTTATATATATCAATTGATGATTTATGGCTTCGAACGCCCTGATAAATTTCATACATACCAGCCTAACAAAAACGAATCCATAGAGGATATGGTCGATGGTATAAAAAACATAATTGCTAGAAACAGCATTGATATCATCCTATTAGATATTAGGTTAAAGGATGAAAGAGGCTATATTGGAGATATTGATAATGTTTCAGGTATAGCTTTGCTTAAAAAACTTAAAAAAGATTGGTTATCAATCCCAATCATTGTTGCAACGGCATCAAAGCAAAAGTTGTATTATACCTCCTGTATGCAAAATAGGGCAATTTATTTTTGGACTAAACCAGGAATAGAAGATGCAAATTGGTCAGCAAGAGAACTCGTATTGAATTATTACAGCTTGATACGAACAATAAATATTATTATAACCAATCCTGTAATAAATTTCATCTATAAGGACTTTATTCCACTGAGGAAGGAGTTCTCGAGGGCTACCCAAGAGTATGAATTCGCATTAAAATATCTACTAGAACAAGAACCTAGTATGTCTAATAAGGAGTTAAAAGAAATTATATCTACCGGATTTGGTATGCCTGAAGAGGATTTTAAGGAGGTAAAAAAAATTATATCTACCAGCTTTGAAATTATGATTGAAAAGCTTCAGTTTTCACTACAGACAGATGAAGAGTATATTGATTTTTCGCAGAGAAATATGTCATTGGTTCTTTTCCTGTTGAGTTTTTGCTTCGAGAAAAAAGTCAAGAGTGCGTATAAAAAGCGTTTTCAAAACTACAATGAAAAAATAGTGTTATTGGGTCTGCTACTGAATATCGTACACAATAACAAAGATGCTTATACTGATAAAGAAAAGAGATTGCCCGTACATCTATATCGATTCAATTTAATACGGAATAATAATACGCACGAATCTTTGTCTAAAGTAGAAAACTTACGATATTATACCTTACTTTTCTTTAATTCATTGTATTGTGAAATTCAGAATATAGGCGAAGGATGTGAACGCATACTAATGAGAGGAAGAATAACCAAAAAGGAAGAAAAATACTGCCGTATCGTAGAAACAGACACTGGTAAGGAAGTGATAATTAGTAGGAAACAAAATTCCGATAAAAAAGATAAAATAGAAGATAAAAAAGAGTACATTTTTGTTTTAGAGAGACAAATAAAACTATTTGATTCTACAAAAGATAATTCTACTTTTAAAGTAAAATCCAAAGGTATAGTCGAAGGATACCCCAAACAAGAGCCTGAAGTCTACTACATTCACGATTTTAACCTTCATAGAAATTTCTTCTTCTCAAAAAAAGAATCAGAAA
>JAUMYH010000136.1 GCA_030528745.1 Bacteroidota bacterium | reverse complement strand
GCCAAAACAGGATCGTAGATACGCCCGTTCATATTGATAAGCCCCAAAGCAGTAAAATGTTCGTGTCCGGTATAGCCTCGGTCGGTGATATCGACATTACCGAAGGTACACACACGACTGCCCCATGGCATGCAGTAGCAGATAATAAAAGTAGAACAACAGGTAACCATTTTTTTATCTATTTTACACTATCATCTAAAAGTGGCTGCAAAAACGAAAAATCATCGCTGCCACATACAGGTGTTGAATACCATTGCTCGTCTTTGAGATATGCCAAATCTATCAATCCATTTTTGAAACACAATAAAACTTCAGCTTCAGAAAAAGGAATCTCTCTTACAATATAAACGAAATCATATTTGCGAGCAGCCAAAAATTTAAATAAAGGATAATCCGTTTTTCTTCCTAAATATAGATAATGATATTTTTGGGGGTATCTAGTATTAACACCATAATACAATCTATTTACTACATATAAATATTTTAAATCTCTATCATACACAAATATTTCATAATCATAAGTATTAGGCTCTATTTTCAGCATATTGATATATCGTCCTATTTTTTGGCTAATGTCAAAATCTGTGAGTAGATAGCGAGTACCCATTGTATCAGTATTGGTAGTACCAAACACGATAGTGGCAAAAAATTCTGTCTGCTTAGAAACTTTAAAAACCTTACGCATTCTGCTTATAGCCTCTTTTTCCAATTTTGGAACATTCATTTCCAAAACAGCTCTTTGAGAAAATATCGTAACACCAATTCCTAATATTAAAAATGCAACCAGTGATAACCTCTTCATAATCAATTTATGGCCTGAATTTATCTGTTTTTTGATCATCTAAAAGCGGTTTTAAAAATGAAAAATCATCGCTACCACACATCAAGACGTAATGCCACTCTCCATCTCTATAATATGCTAACTCTACAAGACCTCTTTTGAACCCTAACATAACTGTATAAAATCCCAAATCGTTCCCGAATATATTAAATACATAATCATAGTTCTTTTCTAACAACATAGAAGAAATCGAAAGATCTTCAAGATTTCCTATATAATTTACTTTTTCACGTTTGTTACAACACATAAACACTCTATTATCCACATAAATATTGGTTAATTGTCTGTCATATATAAATACTTCGTATGCGGAAGTATTTATTTTTAATTTTTGTAGATATTCAGATAATGTTCTATTTAGCTCAAATGGTTGTTCGTAGTGATAAAAACGTACAGTATCAATCGGAGTAAAAACGATTGTTGATTTAAGTTCAATCCGATAGGGAATCTTAAAAAGTTTTCTCATTTTATAGATTGAACGCCTCTCTATTTTAGGAATATTAATTTCTAAAATAGATTTTTGAGCATTCAATGGTATGACAAGCACACAACATACAAATATAATATAAAATATCTTTTTCATAATTAAAATAACAGATTAAGGAAATATTCGCAGAAACAAATCAAAATTCATCGCTTTTGCGGGAATTGTTTTAAAATATCCTCCGTCAGTATTCATAATCTGATAAAAAAGCTTATGATATACAGAACCTGATAGCTTTTGAACCGATCTAACTATTATTTTATTTAAAGATGTTGCATGATTTATAGAAGTTTCTGTTCCAGAAGAAAAAATAAAACGATTTCCCTGATTTAACCACATCTTATAACTTTGGATTTCTGCAATTGAAGTAGGAAATTTGTCATTAGAAATCATAACTTGTTTCCCTGTAAGGTCTTCTATGGCTAATTTTAACAATTTAGGCTTAACCCCTTTTTCACTATACAACTTCGGATACTGTTTCATTAATTCGATTGCTTTATTTTTATATTCAACTTGTGAAATCCCTGTATTAGCTTGAGCATTTGCATATCCACAGTCAAATGGTCCTTCTTGAATCGTAGCAGGGAGATTAGCATCTGCAAGTACTTCTGTATTAATTACTTTAGACCCATCCCAAAAATTTCTATGATCAATTGCTGCTGAAATTCCCCCTACCAAACCGCCTGTAATTCCTCCAATAGTAGCGCCTATAAGCCCATGTATCGCTCCTTGTACGAGTGCTTGTCCAAACTTTTGTCCCT
>JAUMYH010000135.1 GCA_030528745.1 Bacteroidota bacterium | reverse complement strand
ATCGAATTGCGGATGTTATCCAACTTGATCGCGTTGAACGTTACCGCTTCGCTGCTTCTTTAGCCCAAAGTTTAGTCCTCGTTTGAAATCCTTTTTTATGCAAGAAACGTTTGATGGTAACAGCGCCCTTTTACTCAAACGGATTTATTTCCCGGATTTTGTCATCGGGTAAAATTTGAATGGAGAACGGAATAAGATAATGATATAATAGTTTTTTAGTATGATTAAAAAAACTCAATCCCCATTCCGGAGGATAAAGTCTCGAAACGTTCTCGTTGGCTCATTTTTTCATTGTCTTTAGGGCTAAAAACAGCAAAAGGCAAGGAATATATCCCTGCCTTTACGCTTTTATTTCAAAACTTATAACTGGTTATCTGATTGTTAAAATCAAAACTCCCAATCTGGAACATTACAATCTTGTTTTATTATTTCTAATAAAACTCTGATCACTTCTTTTTCTGAATATCTCATTTTATTTGTATAATCAATATACTCTATGATATTTTCAATATTCAAATCTTTTAAATCCAAATATTTAATACAATCAACAACGTCCTTTTTTAATTGTTTGTTTTCTTTTATATCCAACATATTCTTTTAGCATATTTCATTTCTTTAAGATAATATTTGCTTCTTATAGTTCTGTTTGGGTCAGGTCCCATATCCAAAATTCTAACATTCGGGTCTTTCAGTTGCCTTCTTATCCATTGTTGCTGATTTCGCATCCAATACTCAGGATTTTTTCCTCTTGGTTTAAATACACTATAACCATTTTTATTTGCTATAGGAATAACTCTTTCTGTCATATTCTCTCCCAATAAAATAGTTTTCTTAGGGTTAGGGACATCTTTTACCAATTGAACTCCATCTGGTAGTGTTGTCATTAATCCCAATGGGGCAATTTCGATATTACTATCACAAACATACCCATACAATGTAGGATTATTTCCCGCCAGCCCTGTCGGGTCTTGGGATATATACATCCCCTCATCAGGTGAGTAGTATCTAAACCAGTTGTAATACAATCCTGTTTCACTATCTTCATACTGTCCCTGATAGCGGAACGGACAATCATTCAAAGAACGTCCTGCGAAGGTACGATTTCTTTTCTAAAAAAGTCGTTTTTAGATGCAAAAATAGCAATAGGCAAGGAAAATATCCCTGTCTTTATGCTTTTGCTTCAAAACTTACGGATGGCTATCTGATTGTTACAATCAAAACTTACAATCTGGAGCATTATCCCGATTCCGATTTAAAATTTGCAGGCAAGAGTTTGATGATTGTTTTCATCATTATATTCTGCCTTCCAATAATGAATATCATTAATTTCAATATATTTAATTCCTAATATGTCTTTTTGTATAGGTGTTAAAAAAGGTTTTTCAAGAAATACAAACAGATGATTCGGTTCTGTTTTTGAGAACCCACATATTGCTGTTTCGACAATAACATTACCTGCATTTAATTCCAATTGCAATATTTTTTTTAATTCAGGACTTAATAGCATTATATGTTCTTGATTTATCATAATTTAATTCATAGAATATAAGCAAAATTTCATTTGCATAATTTTATACTTTTCCCGTCATTCAATTTTATAGGCTCTCCTACAGGTTCTAATACATCTTTATAGTCTTCAATAAAGAATTGCCTACCTCCTCCAACTTCACCATTTGCTAAAGCATATCCTTTACCGACATTAATGTCTCTTTTTACTACATATTTCTGAATTTCTGTTCTATATCCTAAAGTAGGATGAGGATTAACCTGCAACGATTTCCACAATTTCACTTTATTATTTCCACTTGCTTTAAGTGTGGCTTTATCGGTATAATAGGGAGACTGTCCCGGTACACCACCATAAACCTCTGTTCCCTTTTTTAAAGAACCTGTTCTCCAACTATCGGGATTATATCCTGTACTTTTTTGGTTTTTTCTGGCATTCCATGCAGGAGTATCATGTTTAACTCCATATAATCCAGATTCATCCACCCACGTATTACTATCATGAACATATCCATACAATCTACTTCCGCCCGCCAATCCTATCGGGTCTTGGCTTATGTATGCGCCTGTACTTGGGTCG
>JAUMYH010000134.1 GCA_030528745.1 Bacteroidota bacterium | reverse complement strand
AAGTAAAATCAAAAGGTTGGGTAGAGTTTGAATTAGTTGATTTTGAGGGAGAAATTGCGTTGACAGAAGAGATAAAATTAGTGTCTAATGAGAATAAATAAAAAAATAGAATTATATCAACATTATAAAAAATTAGAAAATAAACTTATTAATAAAAATATAATAAATCTACTTTTGAGAGGAATTAGTATTTTTATATGGTTTATAATGCTTTGTATGGGAACTGCAACAGTACCTGCATTGAAAAGAACAAATTGGTTTAATGCTGAAAGTTTTATAAAAGAATTATGTGTGTGGGATAGTATAGATGCAAGTCAATATAGAGGTAATTTCAGTCATACCTATTATTTCACTATTGTTAGAAATTTATCTCTGGATTTTGATGAGCGAAAAAGAAAAACAATAAAGGCATATTGTTCAGAAACCGTTTTTGGAGAAAAAACAATGTACGAGTATTTTGAAGAACAATACTCAACCAGTATTGAAATAGATACTACTCTATATAGTAAACCTATTCTTCTTTGGGTCAATGAAAAAACGAATTATGCAGAATATGTCTATAAAGAATCTCCCGATAAAATTGATTTCACAACAGAAAAAATATTGTTTGCTATTTTTCTATTAAGTTTTCCTTTTTATTACTTTTTTATAATTGTACTCTGGAAAAAATGGAAAAAACGAAAAATCAAATTACAACGTGAAATTATCAAAGCCAAACACCAATGGCAGAATTATACAGAATAATTAACATAAAAAATAATTATATGAACAGAATTTTGATAACAATTTTGTTTTTGTTAAGCATAAAAACAATGGCACAGCAACTCTATCCGAATCTTGTTTTGGGATATGAACAGCAAACAAGTGTTTCTTTTGAGGATTATGCTCAAAAGAGAATTTATAGAGAGTATACCTCAATTGAGCAAGCAAAAATGGATAGCCCTGAAAATCTGATGAAATCTATCCTTTCTGCAACAAACCAGCAATGGTATAACGCGAATATTTGGAATGGAGAAAATGTCGCAAAAATTCAATCGCAAGAATACTTTGACAAAATAATGAATGCATCACACGAAGAGCTTTTTATTGTTTTAGAACATAAGTTATCTTTTGAATTAAATGGAGTACCTACCTGTATCATTAAGTTTTTCTTTCATTCAAAAACAGAAAAACCTCTTTCAGGCGCATACGTCTTCCAAAAACGGGGCGAAAGATGGTATCGAACCTCCAATGTATCAACCTCAGGACTGAGTATTATTGTGATGAGATTGAAAACAGAAGTACTTAATGACATAGTTAACGGGAATTCAAAAAATGCAGAGATTCAAAAGCTAATCCAGCGTGTTTATGTTAACAATGTATTGAGTTTTCCTAAACTTGAGAAAGAATTTTATGATTGGTACACACCAGAAGAAAAAAGACAATTGTTGAATATTTATATCGATAAAAATACTTGGTAAAATGAAAAGAATAATAACAATACTCGCTATTTTTGTGTTTTTTACAGGATTTTCACAGCAGAAAGAATGTAAACTAACAAATATTTTTTCATTTGCAAACGCATATGATTATCAACAAGATGATGAATTATTAAAAAACAATCCTGAACAAATGGTATTAGCTAATGAGGCAATGAAGCTCATAACTCGTTTAGAGATAAGAGATGACACAGAGACCTATTGTTTTATAAAATCTTTAAATACTATGGATAATACCATTAATGTTTATTGTTTTCTGGCAGAGGAAAATCGATGGAATATAGCCAATCAAGATACACCCCTCACGTCAGCTATTAAATTGGTTTTACAAGTACTAACAGCAGACCTACTATTTGATTTTGCCAATAATAATGAATCTTTTTATAAAGAAATAAATGCTATTAAATCGCAAGCAAAAGATGAAAGAGGTACCTTGGATATATTTAAGTTAGCGGAAGTTGTTCAAAAAAACAAGGGAATTCTCTTAAAATTAAAACCATAAACTGAATATACAAAACGTTCTTTGACATACTAATACAGGCTTAAAACGCGGAAGAAACTATATTTACAAAGTGGGCATCGCCTGCGGATTGGGAGGGCAAAACCAAAGTGTTTTTAATGAGCAAACGTATCTGTATAGTA
>JAUMYH010000133.1 GCA_030528745.1 Bacteroidota bacterium | reverse complement strand
GAACCATTTACGTTGCAATTTGACGATTTGAATGCCGACCAGCAGACGTATTACTACACAATCACACATTGCAATGCAGATTGGTCAGCATCCGAACTACTTAAAAGTCAGTATATTAAAGGCATAGATGAACAGCCCATTCAACCCGAAAGCAACTCGTATGTTACGCTACAACCCTATTCGCACTATCGGCTGACCCTTCCTAACGATTTGACGAAAATTACCCTCACAGGAAATTATATGCTCTCTATTTCAGATAGTTACGGAACAGAAATCTTTTCAAGAAGATTTGTGGTATACAATCCTTTGCTGGGTGTTCAAAGCGAAGTTAAACGAAGTCGAAACGTACAACTATCTGAAAACAAACAAGTTATACAATTTTCCATCAAACAACAAAATATGCTATTACAAGACCCTCAATCGACCTTAAAAATAGCCGTTTTACAAAACTATCACTGGGGAACAGCCATTACCGATTTAAAACCTCAATATACGATGGGTAACGAACTGATTTACAGATATGATGTAGAAAGTTCTTTCGATGCAGGGAATGAATATTTCAATTTCGATAGCAAAGATTTACGCGCTACCTCAACGGGAATTTTAAACATCGAACAATCACAACTATATGAAATTCAGCTATTTACAAACACAATTCGCTCCAATCGTGTTTACACCTATAATCCAGACATTAATGGTGATTTTTTGGTAAATACGCTAAATGGGCAAACGGCAAGTAACGAAGCTGATTATGTTTGGGTACACTTTTCACTTGAAGCCGATCCTTCTTTTTGGAATAAAGAAGTTTTTGTTTACGGAAAGTTCTCTAATTATGAACTTTCGGACACATATAGGCTTTATTACGACCAAGAAACAGGTCTTTTTCACGGAAAAATTCTGCTAAAACAAGGATTTTACAATTATAAATTTGTCACCAAAGAGAAAAACGAAATAAATTTCAATGAAATAGACGGCAATTTTCATCAAACAGAAAATAATTATCTCATTTTGGTGTATTATCGCCCTATCGGTACGCTTTACGACCAAGTTATAGGCGTCGGTAGCACCAATAGCACAACTATTTCTCGGTAAAATATTAAAAATAAGACCTTTTTAAACGTTCTTATTTCTTTTAGAAAGGGAAAAAATGTTTTTAGATTCCAAAATTAGATTCTTACGTAGGTTTCAAAGGTAAAGTCATATAGATGTCTTTCGTCTTTGCCAACAAATTCAGAAAATACTAATTTCCAATGACTTAACGAAATTTCAGGAAAGAAAGCATCGGCTTGGTCAAATTGAGCGTGCACCCTCGTTAACTCAATTTTATCGGCTATTTCCATCGCTAAATGGTAAATTTCACCTCCGCCAATTATGTATGGGTCTTTATCTATTTCTTGGGCTTTTCGCACGGCTTCTTCCAACGACCCCACCACGATACACCCCTGCGCCGTGTAACTGAACTGCCGACTGATAATGATATGAGTTCGATTGGGCAATAATTTAGGAAAAGTTTCGAACGTTTTTCTGCCCATAATGATGCAGTGCCCTGTGGTCAATTCCTTAAATCTGCGAAAATCTCTGGGCAAGTGCCAAAGCAAATCGCCCTTGTATCCTAACGCATTATTTTCAGACGCTGCTGCTATGAGTGTTATCATAGAGAACCTGTATCTTTTTGATTTTCAAATGAATTTACAGCTAACGATGTCGCCTCTTTTTGGAATTCCTGTTCAATTTTAGTTTCCAACTTGCTTATTTTCTTTTGCTGTAATTCTACCAAACGTTCGCATTGTTTCCGCTCCCATTCCTTTCCCATAAAGCGATTAATAACAAACACATTTGCAAGGTGTAATAAAAACAGAAACGCCCAAATCAATATGCCCCAAACATACCAATTATACCCCACATCAGGATATAAAAACTTGTTGATGACCACCATAAAGATACTCCCTATGATGAAAACACAAAAGTGGAATAGCAGAAGTCTTTTTTGTTTCACTCTGCGTTGTGCCTTTTCAAATAATTCGTAGTGAACGGGATCTATTTTCTGATTGCTATTCTGCATAATAACCTTTTTTAGAGTTGAGCCAAAGGTACAATATTTTTCGAAGATAAAAAATTATTCTGT
>JAUMYH010000040.1 GCA_030528745.1 Bacteroidota bacterium | reverse complement strand
ATATTCAAATATTTAACAAGTAATTTTAGGGGGATTTGCCTTGCAAAGGTCTCAACCAGATTGCCGATACTTCCCACGACAACCAGCGTAATGGCATAGCGGTAGAGACGGTGTATTTTCACGGAAACGACTCTAAAAAACAACGCGACCATCAAAAGTCGCAACCCCAAACGGACAATCAAGGCAACGAGCTGAGGCAGTTGCTCCAAATCGTGCGGCGTGTATACCATCGGAAACCGACAAAAGGCGAAAAACCTCACAGGGCGATAGCATTCCCCAACCTCCAAATATTGAAAAACAATGCCTTTCATCAGCGTATCGGCAACCATCAAGAGCATCGAAAATAAGGTACATTTTTTGAGCATTGTTGTTTAATCTACCTAAAATAATAGCTCTTTTGTTTTTTTCTGATTTCCTAAACGGCAGTAAAGCGTGGTTTTTCTGAAAAGGGATTATTCTACACGTTCAAATTCCGTGAAGGGCTGGTCGTTACGCTTTCCGCCGACAAAAAGTCGGTCTTCGGCTTTTTCCTCACCGATGGCAATGAAGAGGATAAAGGATTGGATACTTCCGACAGGATTTCCCTCCTTTTCTCGGAAAAACGCCAAGTGCGGATTGCCATTGGTCTCTATCAACAGAAACGGATACGTCCCATTTTTAAAACTTTCCTCCGAAACGATTTCCATATATCCAGCGTGATAAATGCTGAATTTCTCGAATATTTTTCGGTGTTCGGCAACGCGTTTTAGAGCGGAAAGGTCTTTGCGGAAGGTTATTTGTTCTTTGGTTTGGGCGTTTTTTGTCCGCCACACCCCATCAATGGCACTTGCCACGACGTTCTCTTTGTCCTCTTTGTAATTGAAACCGCTATGCTCTTGTGCGGAGCTTACCGCCGTCCATACCAAGGCGATGATTAAAACGATTTTTTTCATTTTCTGCGGATTTTTTGTTTAAAACGGACTTTTTATTCAAAGCTCAAAGCCTACGGATTTATCGTAACGATTTTGCCCTCTCGCACAACCACGATTTTCTGATTATTTTTTCGATTTTCGTAATCATACCCCAAGTGGGAAAGACAAATCACTAAATCGCATTTTTCTTCCTCTTTGAGTTTACGCTCCATGTCCAAAGCAATTTCCAAGGGGTCTAAATAGATGGTTTCCTTATAATTCTGTTTGCTTACCAAATTCTCCAATTTTATCCCTAAACCGAAAACTCCAATACGGATACCATCAACAACATATATCTTGTAAGATTTTGTGTGTCCGTTCATTAAAGTATTTGAAAAGTCATAGTTGGCGATTAAAAAATCAAATTTAGCGTGTGGTAATTGAGCATATAAGCCATCAATTCCGTTATCGAAATCGTGGTTTCCGATAGTAGCTGCATTGTATCCCACCATAGACATCAATTTAAACTCAAGTTCTCCTCCGTAGAAATTGAAATAGGGAGTTCCTTGGAAAATATCTCCAGCGTCGAATAATAATGTATTTGGATTTTCGCGACGAATTTGCTTTACCAAATAAGCTCTTTGTGCTACCCCTCCACGATTTGGATTTTTAGGAGCATTAGTAGGCTGTGGATCGATATGACTATGAGTGTCGTTAGTGTGTAAAATGGTGATTTTCTTTGTGTTATCAGGTTTCATTGCTAAGGATAAACCTCCCAATCCCACGAATAGAGATGACGCTCCTACATTGCGTATAAAAACTCTTCTTTTCATAATATCCTCTCTCTTTTAATTATGATTGCTATTTCGCTATGTGTAATATATTTTACCTCTGAAAAAATATATTCCAACGAGAATCAGCTGTCGCAAAGGTATGAATTTATTATAAAAAAATTAACAAATCACTTTACTTTTTTGGCTCTCCTAAAAAGTTACCTTTGTGAGTTGAATGTAGCCATGTTGTCCGCTATTTTTCTTTAAACTGAATGGAAATTAAAAAGTAATGAGGAATGTGAAAATGTGTGCCGAAATGTTCGGGGGCAATGTTTGATTGGGCGACTTCACAATACGAACCCGAACCATCAGGATTCATTCTTGGAGTAATAATAGCTAAAATAGCAGTGGATTTGTTGGTATCGGGCGTAAAAAACCATTCTTTTGCCAAACCAAAAAAATCTTTTAAAACGTACATGTCCGATTCATTTTTCAAATCAAAATATATTTTTCTACTGCCGAAACGTTCGCCTCGTAAGAATCCTTTGAGTTTATTTTCAGCCATTTTGAAGAAGAATGTCAGAGTCAACGTATCGGATTGATTTCTGAAATAATCGGATTCCGAACCATTAAATAGCGTTTCTGTTCTTATGAGATTTCCGTTTTCATACTCCGAAACGGTTATCTCATAATGTTTACCTTTGATAGTAATTCCTTGAAAGGTAAGGGTTTGAATGTAGATGTTTTCAAAATCTAATAAGTCTTGTATTTCTTTGTTTTTGCTACCATAAGTAGAAGTTACTTTTATTTTTTCCTGTGCCACACTTACCGCCGTCCATACCAAGGCGATGATTAAAACGATTTTTTTCATTTTCTGTATGTTTTTTGTGAAAGATACGGATTTCCTACTCTAAACTATATGTGGTCCCGTCTTTTCCGTCTTTGAGTTGAATACCGATGGCGGAAAGCTCATTGCGGATTTTGTCGGACAAAGCCCAGTCTTTATTGGCACGAGCTTCCATTCGCATTTGTATAAGGAATTGCATCACGCCGTCGAGTTTGTCATTGTTTTCCGCCGATTGCTCTACGCTTTGTAGACCCAAGACATCGAAAACAAAAGCGTTAAGCAAGGTTTTGAGTTCGGTTAATTCTTCCGCAGCAATTTGTTCATCGCCGTTTTTGATTTGGAAAATCCATTTTACCGCCTCGAACAAATGGGAAATCAAAATAGGACTATTAAAATCATCGGTAAGTGCCTGATAACATTTTTCTTTCCAGTCGTTTAGGCGATTGGCGATTGTCGATTGGCTGTTGGCTGTTGGCTCTAATTCATTGATGATTTTCACCGCTTCCATCAGTCGGTTAAACCCTTTTTCACTTGCCAAAAGGGCATCGTTGGACAAATCCACCACGCTGCGGTAATGGGCTTGAAGGAAGAAAAATCGCACTACGGACGGATGAAATCCTTTCTCGAAAAAGTCGTTTTTACCTGTGATAAGCTCCATCGGGAGAATGGTGTTTCCTGTGGATTTGCTCATCTTTTGTCCGTTCATTGTCAGCATATTAGCGTGAAGCCAATAATTTACGGGCGAATGTCCATAGCAGCCTTTTCCTTGTGCTATTTCGCATTCGTGGTGAGGGAACTTCAAATCCATTCCGCCTCCGTGAATGTCAAATCGTTCGCCTAAATACTTGGTACTCATTGCAGTACATTCCAAATGCCAACCTGGGAAACCTTCTCCCCACGGCGAAGTCCACTTCATAATATGCTCAGGCGAGGCTTTTTTCCAAAGGGCAAAATCTTGCGGATTTTTCTTTTCGTTTTGTCCGTCTAAATCGCGTGTATTGGCAAATAATTCGTCGATATTTCTGCGTGAAAGTTCGCCGTAATTCAGCCCTCTTTTGTTGTATTCCAACACATCAAAATATACCGAACCATTACTTTCGTACGCCAAACCTTTTTCGACTAAAAGTTTCGTAAGTTCGAGTTGCTCAATGATATGCCCTGTTGCAGTCGGCTCGATATTCGGCGGAAGATTGTTAAAAAGTTTCAATACATTATGGAAATCAATGGTGTATTTCTGCACGATTTCCATCGGTTCTAACTTCTCTAATCGCGATTGTTTCACAAAGCGGTCGTTATTCACATCACCATCGTCCGTGAGGTGTCCTGCATCGGTGATATTTCGCACATAACGCACCTTGTAGCCCAAGTGCGTCAAGGCACGATAAATAAAATCAAACGACATAAAAGTCCGCACATTGCCCATGTGGATATTGCTGTAAACCGTTGGACCACAGACATACATACCGACATTGCCTTCCAAAATCGGTTTGAAAATTTCTTTTTCCCCAGTGAGAGAGTTGTATATTTTGATTTCCATAATTTTCAATTTATTTTTCAAAAAAGCAAAGATACTAATTCTTTCTGTAATTCTCTAACTACTCACAGTCTTTAAGCCGACAATGGAAGCTATAAGCGTGGTGATAAAAAATAATCTCCAGAAAGTAGCAGGTTCTTTGAAAAAAAATATTCCGACCAATACCGTACCCACAGCACCTACTCCTGTCCATACGGCATAAGCTGTACCTAAAGGTAAATTTTTGGTTGCTACGGTCAATAAGTACATACTGATTATGGTGCAAATTCCAAATCCTATATACCACATATAAATCGTATTACCAGTCGATTCTTTTGCTTTTCCCAAACAAAAAGTAAACGCCACTTCAAACATTCCTGCTATTAACAACAAAATCCAATTCATTTTTAAAATATTTATTTGTTTTGTAATTATATTCTATTTTGTTATTTTTTAACAAAAAAATTTAATTTAACTTAAATGTTATTGTATTGCTCCAAGGCGATGGCGAGTTTGGTTTTGATTCGTTGTTGTAAGGATTTGGGTTCAAGTATTGAAATACCCTCGGCAAATCCTAAAAGTAAACGTTCCAATTCCAAATTGAGTTGCACGTGGATACAAAAAGTAGTGCCAGTGTCATCTTCAGCTATCTGAACTTGACTCTTGTGAAAAGGCTTGGTCTTGATATAGGGAGCGTTGTTTTTGTCAGCTTTAAAAATAATTTTTTGTGGTTTAGAATTAGAAACCGTAACGCCTATTACATGCTCAAAATATTTATCTGGTTCGAGATTTTTATTTATATAAGGAATGTTTGATACTTCAATATCTTCAATTCGGTCTAAAGCAAAAGTAATGTATTTGTTTGCGTACCAAGATATTAAAAACCATCTGTTATTGTATTCTTTTAATATTTGCGGATGTACAAGATATACTTTATTTGCTGTGGAATGAAATGATTTATACCTAATTTCCAACGCCTTTTTGTTTAAAATATGTTTGTACAAAGGTTCAAGGAAATCAAGTCCACGAAGCAATTCGTTTTTATCCAAATGAATTATTGATTTGCTTTTTGTTGATTGAATGGAATCTTCTAATTTGTGTAATATGCTATTCATTTCTCGAAATGCCGAAAAATCCTTAAATTGTTTTAGGATTTCAATAGCATCACGCATAGCTTCTAAATCGTTGTTGTTGAGCGGTATGTTTTTAATACTATAATTTTGGTCTGAATATCTGTAATATTTACGATTATAAACTTCGATAGGGGCATTGTATCCTAATTTTTCGCTTCGCATATTTTGTATATCCAATTGAATGGTTCGTAAACTGACCAAATCATCTTTTCCTTCGTATTCGTACAAAGCATCAGAACACGCATCGACCAAATCCCCTAATGTATATTGTTTGTTTCTGTTTCTCAAGCACTTGTCAATAGTATTGTATCGTATTAAAGCATTTTTGTTTGATGCCATCAGTCTAAAATTTAAAGGTTGTGGTCTATAAAGTAATTTTTAGTAAATAAATAAGGATAAAAACAAATTATTATTATTTTTGTCCTAATAATGAAAAATCAAAGATATGAATTATATTTTATTTGATACACAAAGTATCAAAAAAGCCTTACTTCCGTTTACTTTTACTCGTCCAATAGCAGATATTAGAGTTGGTATTTTGACCATTCGCGAAAAATGGGAATTGTTGCTTAATAGCTCAGTATCAATAGCTACGGATCAATATCTTTCAATAAAATATCCACAAATTATTACCTTGTCTAACGTGTTTATTAACGGAAGTATATTGCCCAATGAGCCAATGATAATGTCTATTAAAAATTTGAATCAAGATGAACTGTTGGAACAAAATGGGGTAGTAATTGCATTTAGAACAGATGCTTCTGATTTAGATAAGATTGATTTTTCAAAGTTTAAAAAGATAAATATTAATTGTGATTTTTTACAAATAAAAAATACTTGGGATATATTTACTCAAAATGCTAAAGCCATTGCTCAAGATTTTAAATATATTGTTCAAGGTAGAAAATCAGAACCAATACCAGCAAGTGTGCAAGTTATAGCTCCAGAAAACGTATTTATAGAAAAGGGAGCTAAATTGGAATTTGTAACCATAAATGCCTCTGCAGGAGTGGTTTATATTGGTAAAGATGCGGAAATAATGGAAGGAACTGTAATCAGAGGGTCTTTGGCTGTTTGCGAACATGCTCAACTCAAATTAGCCACCAAAATCTACGGAGCCACTACCATTGGACCGCATTCTAGGGTTGGGGGAGAGGTAAGCAACTCAGTAATAATGGGTTATTCGAATAAGGGACATGACGGATTTTTGGGCAATTCGGTATTAGGGGAGTGGTGTAATATAGGAGCAGACTCGAATAATTCAAATTTAAAAAACAATTATGGCGAGGTAAAATTATGGAATTATTTGTCCGAGAAGATAGAACCTACAGGATTGCAATTTTGTGGTTTGATGATGGGCGATCATAGCAAATGTGGTATCAACACGATGTTTAATACTGGTACTGTGGTGGGGGTGTCTGCCAACATATATGGTGCTGATTTTCCGCCGAATTTTATACCTAGTTTTTTTTGGGGTGGAGCGTCAGGACTGGTAGAATATCAATTTGATAAGGCTATGGAAACGGCTCGAAACATGATGAGTAGAAGAAATGTAGCTCTTACAGATGCGGATTTGGCGATACTCAAATATATTTTTGAAAATACTAAAAAATACCGAAACGGAATTTAAGTAGGCAAAATAATTATAAAAAGTTCGTGAAACCATGATTTATTTTTGTATTTTTGTCGGCTCAAACGATCAGTAATGAATCTAAAATTAGTTTTTACAAAATGTTAGAAATAAAAAACTTACATGCCTCAGTTGAGGATAAAGAAATTTTGAAAGGAATCAATCTTGCCGTGAAAGCTGGTGAGGTTCACGCCATAATGGGACCTAATGGAGCTGGAAAATCGACACTTTCGTCAGTGATTTCAGGAAATGAAGCCTTTGAAGTAACCGAGGGAGACATTCTTTTGGAGGGTGAAAGCATCTTGGAAGACGCTCCAGAGGAGAGAGCTCACAAGGGCGTATTTATGTCATTTCAATATCCAGTGGAAATTCCAGGTATTTCGGTTACAAACTTCGTGAAAACCGCTGTAAATGAAGCTCGTAAAGCTCGTGGAGAAGAAGAAATGCCAGCGGCTGAACTTTTGAAAAAAATCCGTGAGAAAGCTGAACTTTTGGAAATTAACAAAGACTTCTTGTCTCGCTCACTCAATGAAGGTTTTTCAGGGGGAGAGAAAAAACGTAACGAGATTTTCCAAATGGCGATGTTAGAACCCAAAGTTGCTATTTTGGACGAAACCGATTCAGGGCTTGACATTGACGCACTTCGTATTGTGGCAAACGGCGTAAACAAACTCAAAGGCGAAAACAATGCCGTGATTGTTATCACGCACTACCAACGTTTGTTGGATTATATAGTTCCTGATTTTGTTCACGTACTTCACGACGGAAAAATCGTAAAATCGGGCGGAAAAGAACTCGCTTTGGAATTGGAGCAAAAAGGTTACGATTGGTTGAAGTAATCTGATTTAAACTATAAAAACAAAGGCTATATTTCTAAAGTATAGCCTTTGTCTTTTGTAATGTTTTTAGATATTAGGAGCTGAAACTATAGCTTCTTTATGTATTTTCTTGACTAATCCTTGTAATACATTCCCTGGACCTAATTCTATAAATTCAGTAGCTCCGTCAGCTATCATTTGTTGTACCGATTGGGTCCAACGTACAGGAGCGGTAAGTTGCGTTATAAGATTCTTCTTAATTTCTTCAGGTTCAGATACTGCTTTTGCTGTAACGTTTTGATATACAGGACATATAGGTTTGTTGAAGACTGTTTTGGCTATTGCTTGGGCTAACTCTTCTTGAACAGATTCCATCATTGGCGAATGAAAAGCTCCTCCCACAGGAAGTATTAATGCTCTTTTAGCACCTTTTTCTTTGAGTTTTTCACATGCTTTTTCCACAGCAGTAACCTCTCCAGAAATAACCAATTGACCTGGGCAGTTGTAGTTTGCGGCTACCACAATTCCGTCTATTGATTGACAAGTTTCTTCTACCACAGCATCATCTAATCCTAATACTGCCGCCATAGTAGATGGTTTAATTTCACAAGCCTTTTGCATTGCCAAAGCTCTTTTGGACACAAGCTGTAATCCATCTTCAAAGCTCAGTGTTTGGTTGGCTACCAACGCAGAAAATTCGCCCAAAGAATGCCCTGCAACCATATCTGGTTTGAAATCATCGCCTAAATATTGCGTCATTATGGTGGAATGCAAAAATATTGCTGGTTGTGTTACTTTGGTTTGCACTAATTCTTCCTTAGTACCTTCAAACATGATTTTAGCTATATCAAATCCAAGTATCGAATTTGCTTTTTCAAATAATTGTTTAGCGAGGGTTGATTTGTCGTATAAATCTTTACCCATTCCAGTAAATTGAGCTCCTTGTCCAGGAAAAACATACGCTTTCATTAATATTTTTGTTTGGTTAATGGTACAAATATACAATTATTATCTGTTTGTGTTATAAAATAAAAATTAAAAACCTAAAAAGTTATCTATCAAGGTTGAATATGAGGGAAAGCTAGAATCAAAAAAAGTTGCTATATGTGTAATTTTTGAATATCTTTGCATTATGGAACGGAAAATTATCGCATTTGGAGGCTATCTAGAGGCGTTTTTAGAAACACTCAATGAACTCATCTCGACTTTTCATTTTGTTTGAATTTTCTGAGTCCTAAGACGATAAAAGCGAGGTAATTAAAACCTAACCAACTACTTACGGTAGTGTCAAAACGATTTAAAACCGAACGAAAACTGTCCATCCAAGCGTTGCTTCTTTCAATAGTGTAACGCTCTTTGTAGCGTTTTTTATCGAAATAATTTTCCGTTTCGGAGTCTGATTTTTTGTTTCGTTTGTTTTCACAAATATTAGCGACAATGCCCTCCGAAGCGGTTATTTTTCGAAGATTTTCGCTGTCAAAACCTGCATCAAAATTTACAAATAAACCCTCTGTGCGGATTCCAGCCCTTTTTAAAACAGATGTAACTTCCTCAAAATGAACCTCTATATTGTATAAATCGTGATGTTCGCCCGAAACAGGTTGAGACATCGCCAACATCAATCCCTGTCTGTCGGACAAAAACAAACTATTAGTCGTTTTTGCTTTTTTACGAGCCTGATAACCGACTTGTTCACCTCCTTTTTTGCAGGTGTTTGACTTCCGTCAAAATCGCAACTCGAACAATCAATTTTCGACTTATTTTTCTTCAAAATTTCTATCCAACAGGTCTGCCAAGCCTCTTCTTTACACCATTTTCGGTAATGTCCAAACACGGTTTTGTAACTCGGAATGACCTCTGAAAATAATTGTTCCATAGGCAAAAAAGCCCATTGAACCCCCGTTTTTAACTTATATAAATACAGTTAATAATCTCACTAACAGGTGCTTTTGGTTTAAATCCTCTTTTTCTTTTAGGTAGATGTGGGATAATTTCTTCTACTATCGTATCTTTGTCCAGTACTACAAACAAGGTCTTAGGTTTTTATGTTTTGCACCACAAAAATCGTAATTCCTTGTTTGTTTTCAAAAAGTCAAGATAGGCTCATTATAAAAAAAGATTTTACGTATAGTAATGTGGTTGATTATAAAAAGGATTCTGTTATTTATCTATTAGATATAAAAAGCGATTTTGAAAAAGAAAAAGTGTTAGTAACTCGGCAAATTATTGTTGGAGACTCTATTATAGGCAAAGAAGAAGAAAATGGAATTTGGGATAAAGTACATCGTTATTGTGATGAGTTAAATAAAGAAAAAAGAGCAGATTTTAGTTGTGGTTACAAGTATTTGTACACCATTTTTATACAAGAATTTAATAAATATACCAAACTAATTTCGTATAAATTAGATATGGATAATGTAGTCATTTTGCGAGAGGGAAGTACAAATCCTCAATTTAATAACTATCCTAAAAGTGTTATTAGCGATATGACGTATTTAAGAATAATGAATTTACGAGCCGAAGATTTGAATACACGAAGCATAAATATATACTATGATGAAGAAAATGAAAAATGGAAAATTCTTTCCATAGAAAGATTGGGGGTTAATTATTTTAGAAACAAAAAGGAGGTTAAATATTGTATTGACACAATTTCGTATTGTCCTGAAGACTTATTTCACAAAGAAATGGAGTGGTTGGAATGGTCTCGTTATGAAGATTGTTTAGAAAACATAGAGTAAATAACGGAATGGTCATACACCTTACTCCCCTGTAATACCCAATAAACTGCTTTGTACTCCAATGGGAATGGTGTTAATGCTGATAAATACCTCTTGTTTGGGAGGTGGATTGTTCCAATCAATTTCACAGGTTTTTAATAATGAGAGGGTCGATTGAAAATCATTCTCAATCAATTCTCGAAACAATTGTCGAAAATCTAGGGCAGAAAATCCTTGTTGAAAATAATCTGAAATATCCTTGTCTTTTTTACTACCCGAAAGAGGTAAGGTAAGCGACAACACACCAAATTCTTTCAGGCGTTCTTGCTGTTGTTGCGAAGCTTTTCTGCCCGTTTCATCTGCGTCAAACAACAATACTATATACCGAAAGCGTGGCTTTAATATCTTAATGGTTTCTTTGCGAATATGAGGAGGAACAAAAGGTGAGTTTTTTGCCTGAAGTTGTGTAGAGGAATCATTACAGATGATGTCCTTATTAAGCGATATGCTTAAAGAGATGAAAACCTATGTCTTAGACAATGGATTTGATTCACAAAACGAAGAAATCATATTCTTTCGTGATGTGAAACCTGTCGTACAGGGAAAATGGTTGTTTTATCATCAGTTATATCAATGGGAAGCGGTAACTTCGGTATTGCCCAAAGCACATCTCAAAGATTTTTTTGTTCAGCAAGAAAAGAAAATTGAAAAAGATTTTAAAATTTGTTTAAAGCAAAATCCTTTTTACAATTATTACCTATCAGAAAATCATTCTTGGGATGACAGATACTTTGTAAGGCATCAAATCAATGTGGATACCGAAGGACTACCTGAAAATATGTTGAATTTCGATGCCGATTTCTCAACCTATTACGATTTTTTGGTCGCTCAAATACTTTGTAAAAAACAATTGGGTGAATATCTTTCCAATCGCATCGCCGATTTAGAAGGAAGCCTCCAAGAAGTCGTTACAGATTTGGAATGGACTGCTACCAAAAATGATTTGATTGAACTCGTTTATGCCTTACAACAAATCAAAGCCATTTCTTATGGGAAGATGAGTATCAACAAAATCATTGCTGTTTTTGGTAAAATATTCAACATTGATTTAAAAGACAGCCATCACGCTTTCCATCGAATGAAAACACGTGCCAAATCAAGAACCGCTTTCTTAGATGAATTAAAAAAAACATTGGAAGAATCTATGGATAGGTAATCCGTTTTCATCAGTAGGGTAATTAACTTACAAACGTCCCGTTCTATTGTTTTTGAACGGGACTGCCTTACTATTGACCTTTTGAAGAAGCTGCCTTTTCGGACAGCTTCATTACAACAACGATTGTAATGCTAATCGGTAGCTATCTAATCCAAAACCTACAATGACACCTCTGACCACTGACGAAAGATACGATTTGTGTCTGAAAGATTCTCTAGAGAATGTATTGGAAATATGCACTTCTATTACTGGTATGGCTATTGACCTGACAGCATCCATTAAGGCAATTGAAGTATGTGTGTAAGCACCTGCGTTAAATATTATTGCCTTATAATCTAACTCCTGAGCTTGATGAAGTTTATCTATCAATACGCCCTCTATGTTACTTTGATAATAATCTATTTCTAATGTAGGGAAATCAATTTTCAGATTTTGCAGATACTCATCAAAAGAAACATTACCATATATATTGGTCTCTCGCCTACCTAACAGATTCAGATTTGGTCCATTTAGAATCAATACTTTCATGATATACAGAATAAAAAAACATCTCTTAAGGTTTTACAAAACTATTAAGAGATGTTCTATTTTAAACACTATTTATTTTCTACAAATTAGTTACATCTACAGTTTTCTCCGAAGCTATCTTCAAGTAAGTACCATTGGTTAATTTTTCTCGAATAGCCTCAAAAGCCTCTAGTGTTTGGTTAATATCCTCCATAGTGTGTGATGCGGTTGGTATCATACGCAACAGAATTATATCTTTTGGAATAACAGGATAAACCACTATCGATAGGAAAATACCATAATTTTCTCTCAAATCATTCACCATCATCATAGCCTCTGGAATACTTCCGTTTAGGTACACTGGCGTTACACAAGTATTGGTGTTTCCTATGTTAAAACCTCTTTCTTTAAGACCATTTTGCAGAGCATTGACATTATGCCATAATTTTTCTTTGAGTTCTGGCATGGTTCTTAACATTTCCAAGCGTTTTAAAGCTCCTACTGTCTGTATCATTGGTAATGCTTTAGCAAACATTTGTGAACGCAGATTATATTTTAAGTAGTCAATTATATCTTTGTCTGCTGCCACAAAAGCCCCAATACTTGCCATTGACTTAGCAAAAGTCGAAAAATACACATCTATCTGCTGTTGCACTCCCTGCTCCTCTCCTGTTCCTGCTCCTGTTTTCCCCAGCGTTCCAAAGCCATGAGCATCGTCTACCAATACGCGGAAATTATATTTTTGCTTAAGGGCTACTATTTCTTTGAGTTTTCCTTGTTGTCCTCTCATTCCAAACACCCCCTCGGTAATTAGCAGAATCCCTCCCCCTGTTTCTTGGGCTATTTTAGAGGCTCTTTGCAAATTTTTCTCAATACTATCAAGGTCGTTATGTTTGTACGTAAAACGCTTACCGTGATGCAAACGTACCCCATCTATAATACAAGCGTGTGAGTCTACATCATACACAATAACATCGTTTTTGCTCACCAAAGCATCAATTATAGATACCATTCCCTGATACCCAAAGTTAAGCAAATAAGCAGCCTCTTTATCAACAAAAGCGGCTAATTCATTTTCTAATTGTTCGTGAATATTGGTGTGTCCACTCATCATCCTAGCTCCCATAGGGTATGCCGCTCCGTATTGGGCTGCTGCCTCTGCATCTACTTTTCGAACCTCTGGATGATTTGCTAGTCCTAAATAATCATTAATACTCCAATTCAGAATTGGTTTTCCGTGAAAATTCATTCTAGGACCAAGTTCTCCTTCCAACTTAGGGAACACATAATACCCCTCGGCTTGTGATGCCCACTTACCTAAAGGACCTTTGTTATTGTGAATTCTATCAAATAAATCATTTACCATAGTCTAACTTTTAGAATCTTTGTTATTGTTCATTACAAAATAACTCGGCAAAAGTAATTAAAAATTTTTAAATACAGATTAACTTTTGTATAGATTTTAAACATTACTATCAACAATAGAACGTTTTACATTGCTACAATCGGTTTGCAAAACGCCTTTTCACTAATATTTGTATATATTTTTAATTTACAAATAGCAAGGCCCTTAAATTTCTTTTGTGTTTTTTCTTGCTTTTTCATTGCGTTCGATGGTGTGTTTAGGTCTAGTCCAACGCGGATTTTCACCCAAAGCCTCTAATTTACTATCTTGTTTTTCAACCACTTCACGCTTAGGGTGTTTTTCAAATGGAGATTGAAAAGTAATCCCCAAAGCATCGAATAGCATCTTGTCCTGATCTACATCTGGATTGGGAGTTGTGAGTAATTTATCCCCTGCAAAAATAGAATTTGCCCCTGCCAAAAAGCACAATGCCTGTCCTTCTTGGGTTAGTTCTGTACGTCCTGCCGACAAACGCACTTGGGTTTGAGGCAACACAATACGTGCCGTAGCAACCATTCTTACAAATTCAAATATATTTACGGGCTTTTGTTCCTCTAGTGGCGTACCTTCAACTGGCACTAAGGCATTTATCGGAACTGATTCGGGTTGAGGAGTCATATTGGCTAATATTTTCAGCATATTACACCTGTCTTCCACACTTTCCCCCATACCTATAATTCCTCCCGAACACAATGTAATTGAGGTTTTGCGAACATTATCTATGGTTTGCAATCTATCTTCAAATGCTCTGGTCGAAATAATTTCTTTATAATAATCTTCAGAGCTGTCTATGTTGTGATTATACGCATACAACCCTGCTTCTTCTAATCTTTTCGCCTGATTTTCGGTAAGCATTCCTAAAGTGCAACATACCTCCATATCCAATTTGGTTACCTCACGCACCATATCCAAAACTTGGTCAAACTCTTCACCGTCTTTTACATTACGCCACGCCGCCCCAAGACACACCCTCGATATTCCATTTTGCTTGGCTCTAAGGGCTTGAGCTTTAACCTTATTAACAGGCAATAATTCGTGAATTTTAACCTCTGTATGGTATCGAGCCGCTTGAGGGCAATAACCACAATCTTCAGGACATCCTCCTGTCTTGACTGATATTAGTGAGGACACCTGAATTTTATTTGGGTCATGATACATTCTGTGAATCTGAGCCGCCTCAAACACCAATTCCAAAAAAGGTTTGTTATAAATATCTACAATTTCTTGAGTAGTCCATTGTTTGTTCATACTTTCTTTTGTTTTTAAAAAAATAATATTAAAATTTGGTTTATTTCATTATTCCACAATCATTGATTTGTGTTGATTTCTATAATTTTCTAAAATTTTCATTTTTGATATAAATCCATAATACTTGCCATTTTTTACAATTGGCAAATAATCTGTTTTGGATAATTCTAACTTTTCCAACATAATATAAATGGAATTTTCATAAAATATAAAATTCTTCAAAGGCAACATCACCTCTTTGATTCGTGAATATTTGGTGTTATACGGATTAAAAACCAATTTGCGTACCGTATTAAAATCCAAAATACCTACTATTTTGTACTGACTATCCACCACCGCAAAATTGCGTTGGTCTGTATTGGAAATTATCGAAACTAATTTTTCCAAAGTATCATCAGGACTAAGCGTTTGATAATCAGAAATCAACACCTTATCTATCGGAATACTCGACAATACATTCCTATCTTTATCACTTGTAAAAGCCTCTCCTTTTTTGGCTAATTTTTTTATATCCATCGAAAAATGCTCATAACGCTTCGATACGGCAAAACTAATTGATGATACAATCAACAACGGAATCATCAGAGAATAGCCGCTTGTAATTTCGCCTATCAGAAAAATTGCAGTAAGTGGAGCGTGTAACAGTCCGCTAAACACCCCTGCCATTCCTACCAAAACGAAACTTGCCACAGGCAATTTGACCAAATTCAATTGATTAATTCCATAAGAAAGAGCAAATCCGAGATACGACCCCACAAACAAAGACGGTGCAAAATTCCCACCATTTCCTCCTCCATTGAGCGTGAATCCTACGGCAAAAACTTTCAGAAACGATGCCATACCAACAAACAAAAGCAATATCCAAGGATTTGCCTTAAAGTCCGAAAATACGGTATCTTTAAGCAATTCTTGTGGCGAAGAGCTTGATAAAATTTTGATACTCTCGTACCCCTGACCAAAAAGCGTAGGTACAATAAATATCAAAAGGGCCAATGATAATGCTCCGTAGGTTGCCCTTCGGTAAGGCCCTACCTTAAGTTTGTTGAAATAATCTGTAATTCGCTGAAAACTACGCGAATAATACACCGAAAACCAACCTGTTATCAGTCCGAGCAGTACATAAAAACCGATGTCGTTCAGTTCAAAAATTTGCTTATCATAAAAATGTAACAAGATATTGTCGTTCAATAACAAGCCCGAAATAATAGCTCCTGTAGCAGCAGATATCATAATTGGAATGAATGCCGTTACACTAACATCGGCCAAAATTACTTCTATTGCAAACAAAACTCCAGCAATGGGTGCGTTAAATGCCGCCGCTGTAGCCGCTGCCACGCCACAAGCAACCAAAAGCGTCCGTTGTTTGTAACTAAGTTTGAAATACTGGGCAAAATTTGAACCAAATGCAGCTCCTGTAATAGCCACTGGCGATTCCATTCCTGCACTCCCTCCAAAACCCACTGTGAGGGAATTTGTCAATATTTGACTATACATCTGTTTTTGAGGCATCAGGCTTCTTTTTCTAGCAACCGTGTGCATAATCTGCGACAATCCTTTTTCAATCCGACCATCTAAAAAACGCTGTATAACAAAAACCGTCAGAAAAATACCTATTATAGGAAAAATACTATTACTATACGGTAATTTCAATATGCTGTCGAGATAATTTGCCAACAAAAAAACCGCATGAGCAAACAATTTAAGTATCACCACGCCAAATCCAGCAAACAATCCGACAATAACACTAGCTATTATAAGGAATTGCCTTGGATTAACATACAATTTAATCCATGATAATATATTAAAAATCAGCTTAATTATATTTTTTAATGACTTTTTCATCGGCAAAACAAAGATAAGCCATTATTAAAAAAGACAAAAAAATTTTTAATCCTAATTCGTATTATTTGATTGAATTGAATATAAATCTTGGTCTCTATCACGCAAGAAACCTAATTTTTCGCGGAGTGTATCTTGTATTTTTTTATCTATAGCGGTGTAAAAAATTCCTTCTTGTGTTTGCGGAGTCAGCAAATACTGCCCTAATGTATCAACTACCTGCGAATGTCCGCTGTATACATTTCCTAAATCTTCTCCTACCCTATTTACACCTACAGTATAGCTCATATTTTCTATAGCTCTGGCTTTCAGTAATGTATCCCACGCCAAAATTCGAGTTTTGGGCCAATTGGCAACATAAATGAGTAAATCGTAATCCTCAAAATTTCTGGAAAATACAGGAAAACGCAAATCGTAACATATAAGAGGGCATATCCTCCAACCCTGATAATCAATTATCAGCTTTGATGTTCCCTTTGAGTAGCTTTGATGTTCTTTAGCCAACGAAAAAAGATGTTTTTTGTTATATTTATAATAACTTCCATCGGGTTGTACAAAATATAGGGTATTAAAATACTCGCCTTTATATACACTTGGTACTGAAGCTATTACAACCATATCTTTACGTTTAGCCCATAACTGTATCCACCTTAATGATTGTTCTTGGTCTTGGAGTAACACTTTTTGGGGGTTCATCGTAAAACCTGTAGAAAACATTTCGGGAAGCACCAATATATCAACGTCTGACTTCAAGGCTTCTAACATTTTGTCCAACTTACTCAGATTGGTTGCAATATCTTCCCAAATTATATCAATCTGAACAACAGCCAAATGTAACAAATCTTTTTGCATAAATCACTTATACATTTCTACGAATAAGCATCTGTGCAAAGTCGACCAACATTTGTTTTTTGTCTTCCTTGATATTCATATTTTTCAAAATATCCAAAGCTCTATTGGTATACTCATCAACTGCCTCTGTTGTAATTTTATCAATTTCATATTTGCGAAAAATTTGACTGACTTCTTCTATTTTAGCCTTATTATCGGTCTGTGTTTCGTTGTACAAATACAAGAGTCGTTGTTTGTCTTGGTCAGAGCTTCTCAAGAGGGTTTGTAAATAAAGATAGGTCTTTTTATTTTCAATAATATCACCTCCAATTTGTTTTCCAAATGTAGCCTGATTTCCGAATGTATCTAAATAATCATCTTGGAGCTGGAAGGATATTCCAAGATTTAGACCAAAGTCATAAATATCTTTTTTGTTTTTATCGGAAGTTTCGGCAACAATAGCCCCCATTTGTAGTGAAGCCGCTGCCAAAACGGCTGTTTTGTATTCTATCATCTTGAGATATTGGTCTATAGAAACATTATTATCTACCTGAAAATCAATATCCCACTGCTGTCCTTCACACACCTCAAGTGCTGTTTTGCTGAACAATTTTGCCAATTCCTGAAATATTTCGGGTCTGTACTGTTCAAAATATTGATAAGCCAATATTAACATCGCATCGCCTGAAAGAATTCCTGTGTTGATATTCCATTTTTCGTGTATGGTTGGGTTGCCTCTACGCAAAGGGGCATTGTCCATAATATCGTCATGTACTAACGAAAAATTATGAAATATTTCCACTGCCATAGCTGCTGGAAGTGCCTCTTTGGGGTTTTTATCAAACACATCACACCCCATCAGTGTAAGTATGGGTCTTATTCTTTTGCCAGACAACAACAATATATATTCGATAGGTTCGTATAAATTCTTGGGCGTTCGTTGTCTTTTTTGTGAGTTGATATAGTCTAAAAATAATTGTTGATAATCCATACGCTATGCCATTGTTAATTCTGCTAATTCTATTTTATCTAAACTCTTGGCTTTTTGGTTTGTAATTGCCAATTTAAGCACCTGACTCATTTCTGTAACATAATGGAACTCAAGACCATCAATATACTCCTTTTTAATCTTTTCGACATCAGATTTATTTTCTACCGAAAGGATAATTTCCTTAATCTTAGCCCTTTTGGCAGCTAATATCTTTTCTTTGATTCCACCTACTGGCAACACTTTTCCTCGCAGGGTAATCTCACCTGTCATGGCAATACTCTTCTTGACTTTGCGTTGTGTAAGAGTTGATACCAACGATGTCAGCATAGCTATTCCTGCACTTGGGCCATCTTTTGGAGTAGCTCCTTCAGGAATGTGAATATGAATATTATTTTTGGTCAATAGCTCCGCATCAACTCCTATGGCTTGGGCATTAGCCTTGATGTATTCCAATGCGATAGTTGCAGATTCTTTCATTACATTTCCCAAATTTCCTGTCATCGAAAGTGAGCCTTTACCTGCTGACATTATCGATTCAATAAACAGAATATCGCCTCCTACGCTTGTCCAAGCAAGTCCTGTTACTACTCCTGCCGTATGGTTATTTTCGTATTTGGAGCGTTCTAATTTTGGAAAACCTAACACTTCAACTATCTTACTATCAGTTACTTTAGATTCGTATTCTTCTTCCATAGCAATAGATTTTGCTATATTTCTGACCATCTTGGCTATTTGTTTTTCTAACCCTCTTACTCCTGACTCTCGTGTGTATCCTTCTACAATTTTTTCTAATTGTTTTTTGCCAATACTAATTTGTTTTTCAGTAAGTCCGTGTTCTTTAAGTTGTTTGGGTAATAAATGTTGTTTTGCTATTTCTATTTTCTCCTCAATGGTATATCCTGACATTTCTATGATTTCCATTCTGTCTCTCAATGCTGGTTGAATGGTACTTAGGCTGTTCGAAGTTGCTATAAACATTACTTTCGAGAGGTCGTAGCCCATTTCAAGAAAATTGTCACAAAACTCCGAATTTTGCTCAGGGTCAAGCACTTCCAATAATGCCGATGACGGATCACCATTGTAAGAATTTGACAATTTATCAATTTCGTCCAATACAAATACAGGATTCGATGTTTTTGCCTTCTTGATACTCTGTATAATCCGACCTGGCATAGCACCTATATAGGTTTTGCGATGCCCTCTAATTTCAGCCTCATCTCTGAGTCCGCCCAATGATATACGCACATATTCTCTGCCTAATGCCTCTGCTATAGATTTTCCTATCGAAGTTTTTCCAACCCCTGGAGGACCGTACAAACACAAAATAGGAGATTTCATATCGTTGCGAAGTTTCAAAACAGCAAGATACTCTATAATCCTATCTTTTACATCTTCCAGACCAAAATGATACTTATCGAGAATCTTACGAGCTCTTTTCAAGTCAAAATTATCTTTCGAAAATTCGTTCCAAGGCAATTCCAAGTACAACTCCAAATAATTCCTCAAAATACCAAAGTCTGGCGATTGCGGATTGGTACGTTGCAATTTTTGCAATTCTTTATCAAAGTGTTTCTGAATTTTTTCATTCCACTTTTTGCCCTTTGCCTTAATACGCATTTCCTCAATTTCCTGATCAGAGGTAACTCCTCCAAGTTCCTCTTGAATAGTTTTGAGTTGTTGGTGCAAGAAATATTCTTTTTGTTGTTGATCCAAATCGTGGCGTACCTTGGATTGAATATCGTTTTTGAGTTGTAATTTTTGCAATTCGATATTCATCAGTCGCAAGGTTTCAAAGGCTCTTTCCTTAAAATCGGAAATTTCTAAAAGAGCTTGTTTTTCGTGTACGTCTAGGCTCATATTTGACGAAACAAAATTCACCAAAAACGAATCACTTTCAATATTTTTCAATGCAAAACTTGCCTCCGAAGGAATGTTGGGATTCTCGTGAATAATACGTTGAGCCAAGTCTCGGATATTTGAAACAATAGCAGCAAATTCTTTATCTTTTCGAGCTGGTCTTTCTTCTTTAAATTCCTTAACCACCGCTCTAATATAAGGTTCTGAGGTTGTGATGGTATCAATTTCAAATCGTTTTTTACCTTGAATAATCACCGTCATATTTCCATCGGGCATTTTGAACACCTTAAGTATTCGAGCCACAGTACCTACCATATTAATATCGTTGGCATCAGGAACTTCTATTTCCTCTTGTTTTTGCGATACCACTCCTATTATTTTGCTTGAAGCATTGGCATCATCTATCAACTTTATAGATTTATCTCTACCTGCCGTAATAGGAATCACCACCCCAGGAAACAACACCATATTACGCAAAGGCAATATGGGCAAATCTTCAGGAAGTTGTTCTTTGTGCATTTCTTCTTCGTCTTCTGTAGACAACAAAGGTATTAATTCTGCATCAGAATCTAAATCATTTAATGACAAATTGTCTATTGATACTATCTTATCGTGTCTCATTTTCTAAATTATATAGTCATTATGTCAGTAACCACTTCTCAATATATTCACTCAACTTACTGATATTATGCATTTTAGTTATTTTACTTTGTAAATACTTATAAATTACTCCAATCTTTGTGCCACATCAACAAATTTCAGACTGGATTAAAAACAGAATTTAAGAGTATATATTTATTGAGAGACAGGATTTTTTCTCTTCAAATCCGATAGGCATTTCACTAATTTCTCCCAAGAATCGTTTACCACAACGCTGATAGTTGTGTAGTTACTTATTTGGTTAATCAATCTTAGATTCACCCCCCAAGTGCAATTTTTTATGCCACAAATTTATAAAATAAATTTTTAGGTTCTT
>JAUMYH010000132.1 GCA_030528745.1 Bacteroidota bacterium | reverse complement strand
TAAGCATAATATTGAAATATCTATTCCTACCAACAGGTTCAAATATCATCTCTGTACAACGAATATCACTGCTTACTGTTAATGTAATTAGTTTTACTACTTTGTCATTAAAATAATAGCTCCTCGTTTACCTTTTTTACCATAAAGTTTTTTAGCATCAATGCTGTTGAGACGATAAATGCTTACTATATTATCTTGATTAACAGTAGATAAAACTTCTTTTTCTTTGTGTCCCAACAACATTTTACCATTTAACACGAACAATAGTTTGGTAGTAAAAACGATTCGATTATCTCTTGCCAATACTTTTACTTGTTTTATATCCTGCCTTTCAATAAGGATACTTGATACTAACTTACGGTTAATCACTAAATTATCGACAACATACACAGGAAACTCTGGGTTTACCTTACCATGCCCATATATTGGGATAACAGTCTGAGAATTCAAGGATATTCCGAAGAATAATAAAGTAATCAACAAAATATTTTTCATTTCATATATATTAAATACCATCTATTATTTTAAAATAATCCATTTTTGAATTATGTTCATTTGGAACAAGACCAATAGAGATATTTATATCACTACCCGTACCATAGGAATGTCCCCATCACTCATCTCCTTGTTTTATATTTGTTCGTGATGAATTAATATCATAATGAGTTCCTCCTCCAAACAAGGCAATTATATCACCTAAATTCGCCAAAACTCCAAAAGTATATCCCAAATTTTCGTACCATTTATTACCTTTTTTACCAAAATTATTTTTCCCAACAACAAAAATCCAGATAATACATTTTGTTTATGATAATATCCAAAACTCCGTCTTTAGGAACATTCTTAAAACCTCGTTTTTCTGCTTTTTCCTTTGACAGATGCGTGATTTTCTTTATTTTACTTCTATCAAAATGATTGCGAAAACAGTTTATAATATTTGAATCTCTTACTTGCAGATTGTTTATTACCAAAATAGGATATACTACGCGGTGTTTATTGTTTTTTAAATTAATATCGTTAGTTAAAGGAAATAGAATAAGTGTATCTAACCCCGTATTCCCTTGTAATACAATAGACTTATTTGCTTGTTCTTGTGCATTTATTAATTGAATAGAAAAGGTTGTCAATAGCAACATAACCAAATAGTTCTTCATAGTATAATTCTATTTATAATATAACCAATAAAATGGGAAATATCGTAATAAAGTAGATCCCCAATTAGCTCCTATTCCATACATATTGTAAAAATAAAATGATTGTCGATCTATTAATATTCCGGTATTGACAATTGCTCTTGTATTTGTAATAAATAATTTATCTGTATAAGAAGGCCCATTAGCTGTTCTAATTTCATTCCCAAAATTATCAATACCTAAAAGTTTATTATTCGCATCCCAGTGAGTATGATAATGAGTTTGAATATTATCAGGAGAAATTTTTCCTGTCCAAGCAGCATCAAAATTCACAGAATATTTGTTTCTATATGCAGCAGGAGCTCTAACGACATTACCATCTTTAGTTAAAATACCACCATATTCTTTATGCCAAAATCTAGACCGTTGAAAATCGGCTTGCATCGTTTTAAATTGTTTATAATTTACATGTGGTAAGTTTGCATGTTTATATGCAATATATGAAGTAAGATCATAAGCAGTATATGAAAGTGTTCCACCCAACAGCATAGAAGTTAATGTTTGTTTAAGAGTCCCTCCGTTTAAAGCTGTACTTAAACCTGCACTAGCGGCTCCTCCAGTAAATGCTCCCCAGCCTCCTCCTATTGCTGCTCCTAAACCACCTCCTACCAAACCGGATAAACCTGCTATAGCTGCTCCTTTAAGCATTGCTTCCGGATTCCAATTTGTAGATAGTCCACTAAAACCAGCACCACTAATTGCACCACTTACTGCTCCGGCTAACCAAGGAGATCCGCCTATCAATCCTATTCCAGCCGCGGCACTACCGGATAATCCACCTATTAAACCACCTCCTAACATATATCCCCATGTTCTGCCACTGTTATAATCCCATTTTACAGGGTTATATTGTCCCTCATTGGCAATAACACCTCCACTATATGCACCAATAACAGCACCTACAATAACAGGAACAAACCAAGCTATTTCCCCACTCGGATCTGTATATTTAAAAGGATTGTTTAGGCAGTATGTGTATCGGTTGT
>JAUMYH010000131.1 GCA_030528745.1 Bacteroidota bacterium | reverse complement strand
ATTAGCTATTGGCGATTGGCTATTAGCGTTTTCTGCTTTAAAAGTTTGGTTTTCTGCCCAATATTTTTGCCATTTGGCTTCAATGTCTTTATGGTTGTAGTTCATTTGTATTGTTTTTTTTAAAATAAAATTTTCTGCATTTCTTTATTTTAATAATCTATCTATTTCTTTTCGTATTTCTTCTATAATTTCTTTGTTGGCTATTTCTTTTTTATCTCCAATCTTTTTAGAAAACAAATAAAACACTTTCCCTCCAAATACTTCTGTAAATTTTTGATGAGTTTCTGCTTGCAGAGAATACTCCTTAAAAATTTCGGGCAATTGAATACCTGTATTTATAGGTTTTATCTGCAACCCTATATATTTATCCTTAATTTGAATATAAAAATCAACATTAAATAATCTATCCCATTCGTCAGGAGCAGGCTCTATTTTTACATCAAGTATTTTTTGGAGTTGTCCATAAATCGTATTAATTTCAGTTATATATCCGTCAAAAGTTCTATCAATGACTAATTGAAGCATATAATTAATACAATCTTCCTCTGTTATTTCATCAACTTCTGCCTGAATAACTTCTGTGATTTTTGTATAAAGTCTTCTACCCAACTCCTCTATATGTTCTTTACTTCTTACATTCTTAAAATAATATTCCCTCCATTCCTCAATTGTTTTTGGAGAGCAATTTCGTATAGATTCAGAAGTAGCCCCTACATTTCTTTTGAAATTTAACTGGAAGCGATTCATTGCACTATTCAATATCCATTCTTTTGCCATATATTTTAAATTTCCATTTTTAAAAACTTATTTTTATACCTAAAATCAATGTTTTCATTTACCAAAACTAATTTTTCTTTCAAGAGATGTGCATTAATAAAAGTTTTGTTTTTCAGATAAAGATATACCATTAGATTATTATTTTCATCGTGTTTTATTTTATCATATTTCAAATACACCTTTTTTCCTTTTAATTTATTGATGAGCCACTCCGTAGCTTTTCCGTTAATTTCAGGGTTTTGTTTAATACCAATCAAACGAATGATTAAATCATTATTAAGTCGCACCAATTCAGGTGAAATCACTTCTTTTACCGAAAAATATTCCTCGCGTTTGCCTGTACTTTCCGCGTCTATTTTTGAACCGTATTGGATTTTTTTGACATCAATTTTTTTATCTAATTTATGAGTATCAATGAATTGATAGGGCAATTTTTGTATTTCCTCTTCAAAATTGGTGGTAATAGGTAGTTGTTTTATGATTTCTGTTTTTACTTCGGATAAAATATCATCAGCACCTATTTTTTCCTGAATAATCGGAATGAAATCAGGATTAATTTCATAACCTACTGAATTTCTGCCCAAATTTCGTGCAGCAAGAGCCGTTGTACCACTCCCCATAAAAGGGTCTAAAATAGTTTCTTCTGGAAAAGAAAACATTTTTATCAAACGATGGGGCAATTCTTCGGGGAACATAGCCAAATGCTTATCTTGTTTTGCTCCTGCAAAATACCAATGCCCATTGAAATAAGTGTTCCACTCTTCATTAGTCATTGCCGAATTTTCTTTTTGCTCTTTGGTGGGTTTTGGAGCATTTCCTTGCTTCTTGAATAATAAAATATACTCAAAATCCAATTTTACAATACCATTTCGAGGATGAGGATAACTTCCCATTATACTTGCACCTCCCGAAGTATTCATTGTCGTGGCTTTCTGCCAAATAATTTGCCCCATAAAATCAAAGCCTATCATTTCACAAAATTTAATAATTTCAGAATGAATAGGAATGATTTTATATCGTCCATAATAAGTAGAGCGAGCAAATTGGTCTCCGATATTCACACATAACCGACAACCTTTTTTTAACACACGAAAGCATTCTTTCCAAGTCAAATTTAAATGATTGATGTAAGTTTCGTAATCATCGTGAAAACCAATTTGGTTCTCTGTTCCATAATCTTTAAGTTGCCAATAAGGCGGAGATGTTACTACTAAATGAACACTTTCATCAGCAAGTTCGTTCATTTGGCGACTATCTCCATTAATGATGGTATGTTGTGTCTTATTTTTCATTAGTATCATTTTATCTCTATAAAATTTAATGGGATTGTTATCTGAAAATCATTCTTCACATTCATTGTATAGTGTTTTTGCCATTTGGCTTCGATGTCTTTATGGTTGTAGTTCATTTGTATTGTTTT
>JAUMYH010000130.1 GCA_030528745.1 Bacteroidota bacterium | reverse complement strand
TTGATGAATAATAACCATAGTATAATCTGTCAGAAAGGCTTAATCTTCTAAAATGAGGCACACCAAAAAGGTCGTGAAAACCGTTTTGTATCGGTGCTCGTAGGTTTACTTTATATAAACATTTGTACTATCAGGCTTTGGACTGAATTGTCTGAAATGATATGTTGTATTTGAATCAAACCATTTGTTTCCCAACCCTTTTTCTTTATAGATAATAAAAGTTGTATCGTTTAAAATCTCTCCAATAGTATGGTATTGTCTATACGTACTTCTTCCTATAAAAGTCTCTGTTTCAATATTGGGATAGTTTATTGAAAAAACACCATAGGAATGCGGTTCTTCTTTTAATTTTTTTATAAATTCGGAGTTTAATAATATCTTATTTTCTATAACAGAGAAAATATTTTCTTCTATTCTTGTATAAATACGTAAACAGATACCATTTCTATTAAATACAAAAATTCCGTTCCCTCCCCAAGGATCTGAAAGAGAATAATAATACCCGTCAGTGCGCAATTCTTTTCCTAAATAAGGTTTACGTTGCATAGTTAAACTTTCCACTGTTTGTTTGTAACACGACATAAACAATAGTGTAAATGCGAATATTAAAATTTTCTTTACCATAACGTATAAGGGTTTGATGAATAATAACCATAGTATAATCTGTCAGAAAGGCTTAATCTTCTAAAATGGGGCACACCAAAAAGATTGTGAAATCCATTTTGTATGGGTGCTCGTACGTTTACTTTATATGAACACTCGTGCTATCAGGTTTTGGACTGAATTTTTTAAATTTGAATTTTAAATTGGTATCAGTTTCTTCTCTTTCTATACCTTTTGTTTTAGTAATAATGAATGTTGTGTCATTTATTATGTGTCCGTAGGTATGATATGTGTTTGTAAAACCTCTCCCCATAAAGGTCTCCATTTCAATATTATTTTTATTTGTAACTCTAAAAACACCCAACGAATGAGGTTCGTTATACATTTTTGAAATGAAATCTTGATTAAGTAATACTTTTTCTTCTATCATTTGTGGAGTTCCAAAACTTCCTATGAGATAGATACAAAAGCCATTTTTATAAAATAACGCTACTCCTATCGATTCAGAATTCGGATATTTATTTGAATAATAGTATCCATCTGTACGAATTTCATTTCCAATGTAGGGAGTTCTTTCCATTGTTATGTCTCCAAGTACTTTCTCACACGAGAAACAACATAATTGAATAGTAGCTAATACCAAAATTTTCTTTACCATAATGTATAAGGATTTGATGAATAATAACCATAATATAACCTATCAGAAAGACTTAATCTTCTGAAATGGGGCACCCCAAAAAGGTCGTGAAAACCGTTTTGTATGGGTGCTCGTACGTTTACTTTATATAAACATTTGTACTATCAGGCTTAGGACTGAATTTTTTGAAATGATATGTTGTATTTGAATCAAACCATTTGTTTCCCAACCCTTTTTCTTTATAGATAATAAAAGTTGTATCGTTTAAAATCTCTCCAATAGTATGGTATTGTCTATACGTACTTCTTCCTATAAAAGTCTCTGTTTCAATATTGGGATAGTTTATTGAAAAAACACCATAAGAATGAGGTTCTTCTTTTGCTTTTTTTATAAATTCAGGATTTAGTAATATCTCATTTTCTATGATAGATAAAATATTTTGATTTTCAGATTGAGATGATGTAACAAATAAACAAACACCATTTTTATAAAAAACAAATGTAGCAATCCCACCCCAAGCATTATGGGAAGTATAGTAATACCCATCTGTACGTAATTCTTTTCCTAAATAAGGCTTACGTTGCATAGTTAGACTTTCTACTGTTTGTTTGTAACACGACAAAAACAATAATGTAAATGCGAATAATAAAATTTTCTTTACCATAATGTATAAGGATTTGATGAATAATAACCATAATAAATTTTATCAGAAAGGTTTAACCTTCTAAAATGAGGCACCCCAAAAAGATTATGAAATCCATTTTGTATTGGGGCTCGTACGTTTCGTTCACTATTGTAACCTATTCTGGTTCCTTTATATCCTGCATACAGAACTCCCATACGGTAGTTATCTACATTGCCTCCTTCATATATGTTTTCGCGATTAAACCTCTCTGCTTTTCCTGTAAAAATAAGCATTCCGGCATTAACTCCTTTAAGTTTGCCTCCTGTAATGTCAAAACGCAACCCTGCTGTTC
>JAUMYH010000129.1 GCA_030528745.1 Bacteroidota bacterium | reverse complement strand
TGTTTTATTAGCGTTCTCTTCGTAGTAATGAGAACTGTTAATTTGATACCAGTTACCTTTTGGCTCATTTGGCTTTGGCGGTGAACCGCTGCAAGCCGAAAGAAATAATGATGTAACAGTAATTAGAATAAGTCTTTTCATATAAATACCTCGTTATTTAACTTGAACTTGCAGAGCCTTCTTTTCTACCTGTTGGACTTGGTTTATCTCCTACATAGTTAGAACGTCTTTTCATCCATTTATCAGCAGCTCTCGTAACTTTACCTCGAGTAGCAACATCTGCTCCTTTTGCTACTCCGCCTGCTCCTCTTCGTAATGTTCTTGCTCCTCCTCCCAAGATACCTACGGCACTATAAGGGCTAATTCCTACCCCTCCAGTTAAAGATGAAACCATTGTAGGTATTTGATTTAATGCAAGAACAATAATCACAGTAGCAATGAAAATAATTGCTGAATTTGCAATTATATTGTCAGGTTCTGAAATATAAGTTTTAAACATATTTGCTGTAATAATTGCAGAAAGTGCATAAAGCAAATTTAGGAAAATATAATTTAATGCTAATCCAGTCCATTGTTGGAACATTGATCTTGTTGTTGGGAAACAGGCAAAAATAAAGAATATAATCCCTACTGATAATAAAAGGCTTACCATTATTTTTGCTATTAGTAAATTGATTGTAATTGCAACGGTAAATACAAATTGTGATAAATAAATAAGTACTATTGGTAGAGCATATTCAATGTAAACAACAATATCTGCTTTAAAAATACTTTTTTGATTTTCAATTATTTTCCACATTTCATCTTTTGCTTTTTCAAAAGCTTGGTAAACAGTATCAACAGTAGTCATTGAATCTGTACTTGAGCTAATTAACTTGCTGGCGATTTCATCGCCAGCATTTTTAACAAAAGGAATTACTGTGTCATAGTAAGCAGAACCAGCATAAGTAAATAAACCCACCAAAGCAAAAGCACCAATCATATTGTAGAACTCCGCATAAATGGCGTCTTTTTTAGAATACATTCTATAAATAATGTAAAGAATATATAAAAGGAATGCTGCGGCAACTAGGGGCTTTATAGTTGTTGCAATGCTTTTGGCATAAGTTGCAATGTTACTTTCAAATCCAGTAACTATTTTTGTATATAGTTCTGTTACGATAGACATATTAAAACCTCGTTATTTAGTATAATCAGTGGCTTTATTAAAACGTTCCTTAATTGATTTTAAATATATTTCGTTATCAATTTCTTGTTTGGCTTTAATGCCCTCTTGTAATCGATTCAAAGCCTGTTGTTCTTGATTGAAACTTAATTGTTCTAATGCTAATTTATTAGCAACATCAGCTTTTTTAGCTGGTGTATCTGCTGTATCTAACAGAGTTTTTATATCTTTCAAATTACTAATACGTTTAATAGTATTTTTGTATGCTGAATTTAATCTATCAGCATATTTTAAGAGCCCATCAAAATGTTTTTGAACTTCTGGATTATCCGTAGATAAACCATATTTTTTCCGTAATGAATCAATGTTATTTGTTGCAGCTCCGATCATTGAATCAGCGACTTCACGAGGTAGAGAACTTAAAAAAGGATCATTATTGATTAAATTGCCTAAATTCCAGTTGCCCTCAAAGCGGCGAATTTCATTTCTTGCAAAATCTTTCGCCTGTTCGATTTGTTCTTGAGTTGCGGCTAATTGCTCCTTGAGTTGCTCAAGGGTTTTTAAGTTTTCTGCGATAGTCGTAGTTACCATTGCAACATCAGCAGTAGGAATTCCGCCTGCCAAGGCAATGTTTGGTGCTGCAATCGCAAGTGATAAAGCAAGTAAAGTCGGTTTTAATAAGGTTTTCATTGTGTTTTCCTCATTGTTAATTTACTCATTAAGCAGCTTTAGCTGCGGCTTGTTGTTGTTTTAGCTCTTTCATTCGAGCTAAGAACGGATCAATCCAATCATCAGGATTATCTCCGTATTCTGCCCTGATTTTTTCACATTCGATTTGTCCCTCTGTTGAGCCTGATAGAATCGGCATAAACTTCATACAGTGGCTTAAATCAAAGTGTAATTCAGTTGTAGAATCCCCCTGCTTGACTAGCATTTTGCGGCTTTCTTTATCAAAGCCTTTCAAAATAGCGAAGTCTTTCGGCGTTAAGCCGATTCGTTTGTAACCTATATCTTCATCGTCATACGTTGCCATTGGGTTAGGTAGCATAATTTTTGTTGCGGTCTGTTCG
>JAUMYH010000128.1 GCA_030528745.1 Bacteroidota bacterium | reverse complement strand
AATAATATTTTGCAACTTTATACAAGTGTTGCTCTTGTGATAACACCGCAAAAATATGATAAAAATTTTAATCTGCAAACAAAAATCAAAAAAACTTTCACTAAAAAATGAAAGTTTTTTGTAAGTTGTTGGTAATTAGATAAATAAAAGTTATTTTTTTTTAATACAACGGAGCTTTTATTTGTTTAAAATCGTCATCAATTGTATAGATTTTAATATTATGATAACGAGCCGTAGCACAAATAAAAGTATCCACAGGCTTAGAATTGATGTTCTTTTCGGATATTTCAGTAGCTATTTTTGAAATACTTTCATTGATATGTAACAATGGGATACTCAAAATGTATTTTTTTAAAAAAGCTCTTTGAGTTTTGATCAAATCTCTGTAACCGCTTAACCAATTTAAAAGTTCTATTCTGTTAGCGGAAGTAATACAAATATTTTCTACACCAATATAATTATCAATTGTATTGATAATATCGGTTCGTTGTTTACTCAAATATCGGCTTAAAACACCCGTATCACAAATTACTTTTTCTTTCATAAAATTATCTTACAGGGTCATACACATCTATTCTGCCCTCTCTGTAAAGTTTAGAAAGCATCTCTTGAGCTTTTTTCGTAAGGGTGATAAAGTCTAATTGTTTTTTTGTCAATTTCTTTCTCTCCGTTTTCACTGCTCCTGCAAGTGCTGTTTTTTTCTTGGTTGTTTTTTTGGCTATTGTACTCATAATTCTTGTATTTTCCGCAAAGATAAAAAACTTTCACTAAAAAATGAAAGTTTTTTTGTAAGTTGTTGGTTTTTAACAATTTATTCTTCTCGAATTTCTTTTACAAAGTCTTTAATTACAGATAGATTTACAGTGTCAAACTCGGATTTATCATAAATAATTACAAAATAGACAGACATATTTTCTTCTATTTCGTTTTTATTATTCTTGATACTAATTAGTAATTCGTGTGAAATTACTCTTGCCCCACCACTTTTTCCTGCTTTTTTGGAGGTAATATTCACTCTTATTTTACGCAAACCATCTCCTAACGATACACCCAAATTAGGGTTTTCCATAAACTCTTTTTCTAATTTTTGTATATCACTTTCAAGGCTTTTGGATTTTTTAGATAATCGTTTAAGTTCTTTTTTAAAAAGGCTTGAATAGTTAAATTTGTATTCCATAATTCTACCTTTTTAAAAGTTCTTTTTGTTCCTTTTCTCTGAAATTTTTCATTTCTTTAAGCCCTTGTCTGAGCATTTTTTTAAATTTCTCCTGTTGCGGATTTAGAGCGGTTGTAGGACTTGCCAAGGCTGTTTTTTCTTTGGTAACCGTAACGAAATCAAAAGTTTTTAAATATTTTATTAAGTTCGTAGCGATTGAACTTTCGCTGTTTATTTTGATAATGTAGCCCATAGTTGTACAGATTTTTTGCAAAGATACAAAAAAGTAAAATAAGAACTTGCCTTATTCTACTTTTTGGCTTATTAAATAGCCCAACAATACAAGTCCTCCAATTATTAAAGCTGTTTTTAAAATATCTTCGCTGTATGAACTTTTTGAAAAATAATCATCATATTGTTTTTTAGATATATTATTGTTTTTCAATAATATATCCATATACTCCTTTATTTCGGTATTGGTAGCTGTTTTATCTTCTATTTTTGGAGATAGATATCTTATTCTTTCTACTTCTTGTTTGGTTTGCATCGTTTTTTGGTTTTTTAGCTTGATATAAAGGTTCTAAAACTATTTTGTTAATTTGGTCTATAACCAATTGTTGTAAAGCATCTTTATTTTCTAAGTCCTTAATTTTTAATTCTAAATCATGTATTTTTTCTTTTAATTCATCGGTTTTATCTTTTTTTCTGTCGGATTTACTGCCAATCAGTTGCCAACAAGCAGTAACAAGAGCCAAAATACCGATTATATTTTCCTTGAAAAAAGATATTATAAATTCCACTTGCATATAACTTTCTGCAAAAGTACAAAAATCATCACAATACAAAAAAGTAAAATAAGAACTTGCCTTATTTTACTTTTGCACTGAAAACTACCGTTTTGTTTTCTTCTTGGTAGCGGATTTTGCTTTTACGATACGTCCGTTTTCGTTGTAGCGAAATCCTTTTTTCAATTTACCGTTGGCTTTTAAGCCTTCTTTCTTGGTTGCCATATATTTAAAATTTAATTTGTTACTGATTTGGCGATTGGCTTATAGCTATAAGCTATTGTCTATAAGCTAATTGCGGTCTCTTTTCTATATACATTGACTTTAATTGTATGTTTTGAAGTTCTTGCTGT
>JAUMYH010000127.1 GCA_030528745.1 Bacteroidota bacterium | reverse complement strand
TCATGGCACCCAGAAGATTGGAGTGAAGATGGGGCGTGGATGAGATTGTTTAGGAATGCGAGAGTGGTGTTGGGGTAGTAACATTAGGGTTCTAAGAATTTGAATTTTAATATCCCCCTTTACAAGGGACTAGAGAAACTCCATCTTCTATGAAGGTGGAGTTTTACTATAGGAAATAGAAATATGTTGTTAGACATTTTTAAAGTGGATCAAGATTGGGAATTAAAAAATTTAAGTAAGAAAGATCCAAAATTAATTATTGATAAAATAAGAGGGTTAATTGATGATGTTGCTCATCCAATTAGTGACATTCATAAAACGCTACGACATTTTGAACTTGAACAATTATTATATGGGAATAATAAAAATAAACATCGTATATCTTTTATCAAAACGCTTATCTATTTCGGATTAATACAAAATTTACATGGAATAACATCTAATATAAGTAGATGGAATAATATAAAATCGATTTTAGATAATTATGATATGAATATCAAATGTCATTATGATGAAAGATATAAATATGTTGAGACAGCTATCAATTTTTTCCATAAACATAATTATAAGATAGAGATTAAGAAATCCAGACTTAATCTGGAAAAAAATCCGAATGTCGTTTTTTTAATTATGTAAAAGATTTGATAAAAAAATCTCTCATTTTGGATTACATATGACTCTATGCCATTTACATGAAAAATATGATATTAACATTAAGAGATTTATATTTGATTATCCAGATTTTAGAGCAGATCTGAAAAAAGAAATTCCTTTAGGGTATCTAATAAATGTATTTTTACCATATATGACAAGTTATAGATATAACTACAATAAAATCCCCATAAAAATACAAAAAAAGTATAAATTACTAATTGAATGTTTGATGCATTATTTTATATTAATTGATAGTATTTATAATGAACCTCCGTTTATCAAGGAATTCTTAGATAGAGGGGATGTTTTTGATAATATTTTAAAGCATTTAATCCATGAACAATTATTTAGTATTTACCAACTGTCTGATCATGCATTAGGAAAAATGTTAGATTTATTTCCAGATAATACAAAAGGAAAAAGGTTAGTAAAATATCTATTGGATGGAAATAATGAGTGTTATAATCCAATATGTAAAATTAAAATTGATAAAAATAGTGACTTGTTAGACTTTGATTATAATGAACAAAGCATGAATGTTAATTATATAAATCCTATTTTACATTATGAAAAAAATGATCGAGAGAGTAAGCCTATGATTTTTAATAAAAAAGATAATGTGCTTTATTTTCTTGGTTCAGAGTTTTCTTTATTTAATAATATATCTTGGTATAATTTTTTAAAAAATAATTCAAATATAGATGATAAAAAATATGGATTTATTGTAGAGGATTTTCTTTGTTCTCTTTTTGATGAGAAAAATATTAATTATATAAAGGGGGCTAAATATAATAAAAGCAAATTGGTTGAGCTTAATAATTTAATAAATAAAGATGGGGAGTGTGATTTTATAATTGATAATGATAGTTATATATTTTTTATTGAACTAAAAATAAAAAGATTAACATCTAAATCACAAGGGGGAGATTTATACTCTTTGATAACTGACTATTGCAAATCTTATTTAACTTCAATAAATCAGGCTTTAAATCACGAAGTAATATTAAAATATACTGGTAAGCTTGATTTGATTTTAGAAGATGGATCGCATTTAGGAATTAATCTAAAAAATAATAATGGATGTGATAGGAAGGTGGAAAGGGTTTCATTAAGCTTATTTGAATTTAATGGCCTACAAGATTCTAGATACTTTAATAATATATTAAGTGTTTTTAGAGAGGTTCGTTTTTGCAATAATGACGATAAGTTTGATAAGGAAATAAATTCTTTGATAGAAAAAATAAATAATAAAGTTAAATTTTTAAATATGAATATAAATGATTTTATGTTGAGTAATAGAAGAATTAGTATTCCTCAGGTTATAGAATTAATGAAAATGTCAACTAATAAGGATGAGTTTATTCATTGTCTAAACAAAGATAGAAATGTAACTTTAGATAGCTCTAATGATTGGTATAGGAAAATATATTTTTTGCGTGATTTAGAAAAAGATCAGAACTATTCATGATTATAGTAGGGGTACTCTATGTAACTTGTGGTAAAGTTCCCCTATGGTGCTGCTGTCCACATGACTACCTTTTTAATAGTTAAAAGAACTCGTCACAGACGATCACTACCCCCGATGGCGCTCGTGTCCACACGAGTGCCTTGTCATATCTAAATTAGTCTAAGCACTCGTCAA
>JAUMYH010000126.1 GCA_030528745.1 Bacteroidota bacterium | reverse complement strand
GATTTATTATTGCATTTTAGTATATAGTTTGGTTCTTCCATTTTTCCCCCTATTTTTATTCTCCTGTTAATTCTACCGGCCTAGTAATATAGTATGTACGATCATTATCAATCCATCGAAAGTCTGTTATCCCTAAATCCTTTAGAATTCTAGATAGTGATCCTCGAAGACTATTATCCACTTGCTTTAACTTGTCTAATATCAACCGATACTCTTCTAAATCTTTTTTTGCCATCTTATGCGGCTTAATTTCTTCTTTCAATAGGCTCTCTCCTAATTTTTTCGTTTGCGTAAACGGACTAAATACCTTGTCTAAAGTGATACTCTTTTCTTTATTTCTCAAAATCTTATCCCTAATTTTCGAACCATCCGGATTTTTATTCGTTTTAGTTTTAAAGGCTGTAATCCCCGGTAATATAAGGTGTTTTATCGCAATTTTCTTTCCCCTATCTTCAATGGATTTTGAAGACCTGTTTTCATGAAAATCCTTTGCTAAGCTTGCGATATTTTTTGAGGTTCTAACTGTAGCATCCAAGCCTTTCATCGTTCTAACATCCCCAAATCCCAAATAGTGATCCTTTAAATTAGTGAGAAATGTTTTTCCTGATGACTTAGAAAACTTAATAATTGCTTTTAGTCCATCTTTTTTCAACTCTGATGCAATTTTCCCAATTTTTCCTTTCATCTTACTTAATCCGTTCTTAAAGACTTGTTTTGTGAAAACATCCCCTAACTTTACCTGATTGTGATGAGCTCCACTATTCACCGCCCATTTGTACCCATTTTTTGCCAAAGTAGCCACACTGGAAACGATAGACACTATGCCGCCAACTATTTGAATACCATCTAAGATGCCTGCATATGTATGATCCTTTTTATTTGTGCTATTTCTTAATTCATCCTGTTTACTATTTATATTACTATGATGTAGGGCTTTCGCCGGATCGTTTTCTTTATTGGTTTGCTGATATGCTTTTATCTCATGTTCAGCATCCTTATATGCATTATACACATCCAATACACCAACTACAATTGTTGCTACCGCTCCGGCAATAACAAGAGCTGTTCCTCCGGAGGCTATTGTTATTACCGCTCCAGCTACAGTCAGAACAGAGGTTACAATTCTTAACCCTATCCCTGTTCCATTATCAATCGCTTGCTGGCCTCCTTCAAACCGTCTCCAAAATTTATCTTCGAGCCTACTTTTTTGATACATGCGATCATACATAAATGCTTCCCAAGTATCTCCTCCGCTTGCTCCGCCAGGAATTGCTCCATACGCCGAATTAAATCCATGTGTTCCAGCTCCATAGCTATGATCCGGTCTCTGGCCTACGGAATTCTGATTGCTTGAAATCTGATACTTCACTTTAAAATCCTGCGTCAGAGTCTCTATTTTAGCTTTTACAGCACCATCTACACTTCTGCATTGGTCTTTTAATGCTTGCAAATCATTCGCATATTGGCTAAACTGGTCAGACTTCTTTTTTAATTCACTTATTTTCAAAGAAATGTTTGTCTTAACATTGGATACATCTACCATGCTATTTTCGCTATATTTTTTTAATTTACGAAAAACTCCCTCTTCCACTTGGGAGTGATAGCTTGATAATCTCATTGCTACTGTCCTTGCTTTTTCTGCGGCTTTATCCAAGCCATTATAAGATATTACTACCGTACTCATTTCTCTCTCCTTGCTCAACAATCTATTTTCCCTTGATTTTCTTAATAAGTTGCTTTGCAGCTTCTTCTATTGCTCTTGCCCTTCTTTTTGTTTCATAAGTTGTTTGTCGACACCTTAATTTTACACTTTTTTGAAATCTGTTTATGAAAGAACCTTGAAAAAGAGGATATACAGATACCATTTCTCTCTATATTTTCTATTTTATATTGTAACTTCCCTTCAACTATGATATATTTAATTCGCTTTTCAACTTTCATCTTCTCGAAAAGCCAATGTTACTAAAATAATTCGAGCATATAACAATCATTCATTTTTCTTTTCGAAAGGCAGGATTTCCCTTATGTTTTTTTCCGAAGAAATGAAACAAACTATCCCTGATAAAGAGATTCTCAAAAGACTGCAGCGCTCTGAAATATGTTTATATCTTATCCCCCTTTTCTTACTCATCATTTCTGCAATTGGTATATTTCTATCATACACCTATGAATCTGAACAAGATTGGTATCCTTTCTACGAAGACCCCCATGGTACAAGTGTATACGCACATGGGGAAGTCTTTACGGATGTTTGGGGTAGCGGCACTCCTCAAATAGTAGAATTATTTTCCGATTATGGTTGGGATTATCGAAAGTTCG
>JAUMYH010000039.1 GCA_030528745.1 Bacteroidota bacterium | reverse complement strand
TGCATTGATAGTGGCTGCATTGATAGCTTCTTCTGGAGTCATCTTCATTTTGACACAAGCTGTTGCTACTACAAAATTCATGTTTCCACTTGGGGTAGTACCCGGATTAAAATCCGAAGCCAAGGCTAAAGGAAGTCCTTCAGATAACATTTTACGTGCAGGAGTGTACGGAATGCTAATAAAATACGAACACGATGGCAAGGCAACAGGCATTGTTTTACTATTTTTTAACAATACAATATCTTCGTCAGTCATTACCTCAAGGTGGTCTACCGACAAAACATCTTGCTCAACACACATTTTTATCCCATCAATAGAGGTAAATTGATTAACGTGAACCTTGGCTGGTATGCCATATTTTTTTCCAGCTTCAATTATTTTTTTGGTTTGTTCTACTGAAAAATAACCTGTTTCAAGGAAAACATCAATATAATCTGCTAAATTTTCATCGGCTATTTGAGGAAGCATTTCATTGATAATAAGGTCAATATATCCATTGTGGTTGTTTTTGTAATCTTTTGGAAAAGCATGAGCTCCAAGAAAGGTGGCTTTTATAGGAAGTTTGTATTCTTGTTTTAGGCGTTTGATTACTCGAAGCATTTTGAGTTCTCCTTCTACAGTGAGTCCATATCCAGATTTAATTTCGATAGCACCAGTACCTTGCGAAATTACTTCATCGAGTCGTTGTTTTGATTGTTGGTACAAATCTTCTTCAGAGGTTGTGTTTAACAATTGGGCAGAATTTAATATTCCGCCACCTCTATTGGCAATTTCTTCGTACGAAAGTCCGTTTATACGGTCTACAAACTCTTGAATTCTATTTCCTGCATATACAATATGAGTATGACTATCAATCCAAGTGGGGAGTACAACTCTTCCAGTGGCATCAATTATCTGATCAAAATTGAAGTTGGGAAGGTTATCCATAGAGCCATATTGTTTGATACAATCATTTTCAATCCACAAAAAGGCATTTTCAAGTATTGGAAGCGATGCCATTTCCTTTCCAGATAATTTTTCAATATGGTTAGGTCTTACCTGTAATAATTGTTTGATATTTTTAATTAAAATATTTTGCATAGTATAAAAGTATTATTGAAAAATAATTTCAGTTATGATTTTTGTATTGAGTTGGTCATTGAGTAGATTAATCAGTTCTTGTTTTTTGTAAGAAAACTCTTCTCGAAGTACTGCCGAATTGAATTTTATATAAAGAGTACCTCCTTTAAGTTGAATATTTTCTGTACGATTAGCCACAGCACTTCCCATTATTCGACTCCAATTTTGTTTAATATTTGCTTGAAGTATCCCCGATTCAAGTTTGTTATCTTTGATAATTGCTTGAATTAAGGTTGAAATATCTAAAGTACTGTTATGTCTACGATTAGTCTTCATTTTTTAGAAAATTTTTTGGCTCGGTTTTGTTGTAAAAATAAGTAATATTTTCCTCATTTTCAATGGTAAGTTGCTTATCGGTTAATTTTTTTATTTTGAGTTTTCGTTGGTCGGCTACCGAGGTCATTATCAGATAAGTATTGCCATCTTGAGTAGTTATTTCAAACTCTTGCTGAATATCATCTACCCATACTTTTCCATCTATTTTGGTGAAAACTTTTTTAAAAAAGCCTTTGTTTTCGGAAGTAAGTTGGTAATAATCACAGATATTATTTGATGAATATTCTACTATGGAATTATCGGCACGAATAACTTTATTTACTTCCCAATAGCCATCTATGGATTTGACATTTATCTCCTGACTACACGATGTTAAGAAAATGATTGTCAGTGTTGTAAATAGTATTTTTGAAATATTTTGCATATCTTTTCATTTGTTGTTTTCTAAAATATATTTTGTAATTTTTTCAACTACCTCATAATAGGTATTACCTCGAGGGTTGTGTTTTCCAGGGTATACAAATACATCGGGTTTTAGTCCTAAGTCCTGAGCTCCGACTAATAATTCTACGATATGCTGAGGTATTACTACATCATCGTTATTTCCGTGAATATAAAGTATTTTGCCTTTTAGATTTTGGATATGATTCAAGAGTTTGCTATTATGGTAGCCTTGTATATTGTTAAGGGGCGTATCCATATATCTTTCTCCATACATGATTTCGTATAATTTCCAATCTGTAACAGTACCTCCAGCAACAGCCGTTGTAAATGTATTAGGATGTTTGAACATCAGTGAAGAAGTCATAAATCCGCCATAACTCCATCCGTGAACAGCCATTCTGTTTTGGTCTATAAAAGGAAGCGATTTGAGGTAATTTATACCCAGAAGCTGATCTTCTACTTCAGGAGTTCCTAACTGAAGATGGATGCTGCTTTCAAATTCAAATCCTCTATTTGCACTACCTCTGTTGTCTAGGGTGAATACAATATATTGTTCATTTTGAGCAAAAACAGGAAGCCATAAATAAGAACCTGCCAACCAACTGTTTGTAACGAGTTGAGCGTGAGGACCTCCATACACATACACCAATACAGGGTATTTTTTGTTGGGGTCAAAATCTATAGGCTTGTGCATTTTGGCATAAAGTACCGTGTTATTAGCTCCTCGAAGTTCTAAAAGTTCGGTAGTTGCCACAAGGTATCCTTCCAGAGGATTTTTGTCTTCTAACAGCGTGGTAGAAGTATTGTTCTGAGTATCAATAATTTCGACTACATTAGCAGTTTCAATATTACTATATTGATTGAGCAATAGTTTGCCATCAGGACTTAGTAGCGAGTGATGTGTTCCTTTATTTTTAGTTAATTGAACAATTTCTTTTGGATTGTGGAGGTTGATTTTGTAAGTGTGTTTTTCTCGAGGATCGATGCCTGTTCCAGAAATAAAAACATATTGACCAGTTGCATCAAATCCTAAAATTTCTTGCACCACCCATTTAAAATTAGTTATTTTTTGTATAAATTTCCCTGATACATCATACATATACAAATTCATAAAACCATCTTTTTCGGAAAACCACAAAAAGTTTGATTTTGAATTAGGTATAAATACAGCGTTGTGTTCAGGTTCTACCCATTTAGGATTTTCTTCCGATGTTATAGAATTGATTTTTTTACCAGATTTAACATCATAACGATTAAGAACGTATTTTTTTTGAGAACGATCAACTTCGGCAAGTAAAATGTATTTTTCGTCTGGAGTCCAAGTCAGATTTGTAAGATAATGCTCGTCATTGGTGTCTATTTTTAGATAAATTGTTTTTTGTGTCTTAAGATTATAAATTCCTACAGAGGCTCTTTCGCTAGGTTCGCCTACTTTGGGATATTTGATTGTGTTCGTACCCATATCTTCTTCGAGGATTACATTTGACACATAGGTTTCGTCCTTTTGGTAAAATGCCAATAGATTACCTTTAGGAGACCAAAAAGTTCCCTTATTGATACCAAATTCGCTTCGGTGTATGGCACTTCCCGAAACAATATTGTGGTCAGAATTGTTTGTTATGGCAATTTTATTATTGCCCTCAGAACCTATGTACAGATTATTTTCGATTGTATATGCAACAATATCTTTATGAACATTATAATCTTTGTTTTCAGCGTTTTGGGGTAATTCTAATGATTTGATTTTGATGTTTTTACTATAATCATAAATATAATATTTTTCATCAGAATCAAATATCATTCTTTCAGGATTGATTTCCAAAATTTGAGGGATATATTTTAATTCAGGATATTGTTTTTTGAGTTCGATTGATATGTTTGTGGTTTGATTATTTTGAGTATTTACAAGAAACAATTCTTGATGATGTTGATAAATATAATTATTGGTGTTTTTGACCCATTGCAAATTGTAATAGTAATCAGGTCTAAGGCTTATATTGTTGGTAGTTCGGCCATACACAGCCTCTTGTAAACTTAATTTTTTGGTTTGAGCATTTACGGAAAATGAAATAAATGCTGTAATACATACTTTTAAAAAAAGAAATATAAGTTTGTTATTGTTCATTTGATATAGATTTTAGAGATAATTTTTTTTTAAAAAACAATATAATAACGATTGACAATCCGAATATAAACAAGGCTATTTTAGCGATATAATCACCATATTTGACGTAAAAAGTCTGAATGTTATTCAATGAAACTTCGCCTTTAAGTACCGCTTTCTGATTGTATTTTGTTTGACTGACAATGTCGCCCTTAGCATTAATAAAGGCAGAAATTCCCGTATTGGCACTTCGGGCAATGTCTTTTCGGGTTTCGATGGCTCGAAGTCGTGCCAAACTCAGATGCTGTTTGTGTCCTTGTGTGTCCTGCCACCAAGCATCATTAGTAATGATTGCCAAGAAGTTAGCTCCTTTGCGTACGTATTCTGTTACATATTCGCCATAAACAGATTCGTAACAAATAATAGGGGCTACTTTGTCTGCAGAATCACCAAATACTTTTCTTTCATCTTGAATGGTTTTGGTTGAAATAGTTCCGCCCATATCCAACATAACATTGCCCAAAATAGGTTCAATAATCGATTTGTAAGGGAGGTTTTCTACTCCAACTACTAATTTAGATTTGTAATAGGTATCGTAGTACCCTTGATTGATTATAAATGCCAGATTGTAAAAATTCCCCCAAATTCCTTCGCGAATTGTATTGGAAGATTGGTTTTATCTTTACTAAAAATTAAATCATAACTATCTAACCCAGCCAAAATGTGTAAATTAGGATGTTTGTAGGTATAATTGGTCAGACTGGTAAGGGCATCTGATTTTAAAAATTCCGAATAAGGTAAATTTTCTGCCAAAACAGTCTCTGGAGCTATCAAATAATGTGTATTTGGGGTTATTTCAGTATTAGACATTTCCAAAAGCAATTGACTCATATAACCATTGTCGTAATTATATTTTTCCTTATAGGGGTCAATATTGGGTTGTAGTAATATTACTTCTTTTTTGACTGTGATTTGGGGCGTGTATGTATGATATATCGAAAGGGAAATCACAATCGGAAGTCCGATAGCTATTGCTGTTTTGGGAATTAATTGTAAATAAGATTTTGAATGAGTTGGGTGTTTTTTTAAACTTATGAAAATGAATAAATTAACAACAATTCCCCAAAGTGTTCCTCCAAATACACCTGTGTATTCGTACCATTGTATCCAATGAATATTTTCTGAAAATACATGACCTAAATTGAGCCAAGGCCACGAAAAATCCCAATGCAAGTGGAGGTATTCGAACGAAATCCATGCCGAAACAAAGAATATAAGACTGTACACAAAATAAATCTTCTTTTTGACCAGATGATACAACCAAAATACCAATGCCATCAGTAGAGAATTTACTAAATTGGCAAATAACATACCTGCCAAATCAGCAAAATAAAGCCATCCAGTGGTAAACACATTCCAAATCAGAAAGCTCAAATAGGCCAATCCGAATGTTTTTATTCCCTTGTGTTTGGTGTTTGAAGTAGCAATATAATCTTCAGCTAGAAGTAAGGGTACAAATGCTATAAAAATGAAAATAGGAAATCCGTAAGTTGGCCAACTTATGGCAAACAATATTCCAGATAGCAGTGCAAGGATAATAAGTCTGTTCATCAGATATTCTGATTAGTCTATTTGTAATAATTTTTTAGATAAAAAAATATCGTTTTCGAGTCCTGTATGTTTTTTAGGTTCGTCTGACAATTTTACCACGCCAGTCCATTTGCCATTATGAGGGAGTGCTTGAGTCATTTTAAGCACAATATTCATCGGCTTTAGTCCTACATCGTTAGTAAAATCAGTACCTATACCGAACGAAATTCCTACTTTACCCTTGAAGTGATTGGTTATCTTTTCGACCTTATCGTAGTTTAGTCCGTCCGAGAAAATAATGGTTTTGGTCAAAGGATTGATTCCTAGATTTTTATAATGTGCAATAGTACGTTCTCCAAAAGTTATAGGGTCGCCAGAATCATGACGTACACCATCAAAAAGTTTGGCAAACTTTTTGTCAAATTGTTCAAAAAATACTTCTGTAGTATAAGTGTCCGTAAGAGCAATACCGAGATCACCTCGATACACCTTTACCCAATGTTCTAATCCCACACTATTGGCCATTTTGTATCCATAACGAGCTCCGTGGAACATAAACCATTCGTGAGCGTGTGTGCCTATTGGTTTGGTTTGGTATTTCATGGCAAGATGCACATTGGAAGTTCCCATAAAATTATGAGTAGCGTTTTCACAAAGCGTTTTTACGACCAATTCGTGTACATTGTACGAATGTCGGCGACGTGTTCCAAATTCGGCAAAATTAACGTTTAGTTTTGTGTACGCTTCAGCTTTGTTTTTGATATTTTCGATAACCCACTGATTATCTTGGCGTTCTTGCTTTGTTTCTATATAAAATAATTCGCAAATAAGCGACATTATTGGCACTTCCCATAGTATGGTTCTGTACCAATATCCTTCGATGGTAACCACTAGGGTTCCGTCATTTTGAGAGATTTTTACTTCTGAAGGATCATATCTGTATCCTTTTAAGAAATCCAAGTAAGTAGGAGGGAGATAAGTACAATTTATTTCTAAAAAATCCCTCTCGGCATTTGTCAGGTGCAAATTAGCCATAAGATCGATGGCTTTACGTAATTTTTGAGCAAAATTCTCAGGATATTCGTGTTTACCTCTGTTTATAAATTGATAACGGGCTTTAGCGTAAGGAAATAATTGAACAACAGCATGTTGCATAGTGAATTTGTAAAAATCATTATCAAGTATAGAGGGAAGTGTAATTTGATTCATTAACGTAATATTTTGATGATAATTAAACGCAAATATACTAAATATATATCATTAAATTAGTTTTTGATTTAAAATAGAAAAGCGTATCAAACTAGTTGATACGCTTTTGTAGTATTGGATAATAATTTAAAAATTATTTTTTTACAATTTTAGTAGTGTACTCAGCCCCATCAATTGTAGCTGTTAGGATGTACACCCCTGTATTAAGGTCAGCGATGTCAATTTGCCCTTGAGCTACACCAAGTTCCACTATTCTGATTACTCTTCCGTTAATGTCTGTAATTTTAACAGCATCAATAGCTTCAGTGTTTGTAAAGTTTATGAAATTGTTAGCAGGGTTAGGGTAAATTTTGATGCTAGATGCCTCGAAGTTAGCCACGCTCACATTACCACGAACAACAGATACATCATCAAGACCTAAATATAACTTATCCGTTGCATCATGTTGGAAGCCTATGTGAATAGTTTGCCCAATATAAGCAGATAAATCTACAGTTTTAGTAACCCAATCAACTCCGATTTCATTTGTAGCATCTATTTGAGTAGTAAAATCTGCTACTTCAGTGCCAGTAGTAGAAATATGCACTTTTAAACTTTCAAGATATTGAGGACTAAAAGAACGTACTTTAAAGCTTAAAGTTATAGCCCCATCATTATAAGATGTCAAATCTATTGCAGGAGTAACTAACCATCTGTTAGTTTGCACTGAAGCATTTTGAAGCCAAGAGGTAGACAACAAAAATCTATTAGGATCGCTCTGCAATGCAATATTAACCCAAGTATACTGATCAAATAGGTTAGCTAGTGCAGCTTCAGTTTGATTTGATGAGCTAAAGTTTGCAGCTTGTCCATCTACATTGTGTACAGTCCACGTATCAGGTGCAGGACCTAATAAATCTAAAGTGTTAAAATCTTCAGTAAATATGGTTTGTGCACTTGAATTGAAATATGAAGCCACTAATAAGGCAACAGTAAGTAAAGATTTTTTCATAAAATAAAAATTTATTGGTTATACAGCCACAAAGTTAATAAAATATTTTTAAGTTCCAAATAAAAATGAATCTAGAATTCAATATTATTTTACAAAAATCATTTCCACCTCAAAGACTCTATAAATTGTCGTACGTCTTTTTTGATGTATTCATTTGCAGGTAACAATGAGTCAGCATTGGGCTTGGATCTGAAATAAACCGAACCCGAAATAAAATTATTCAAACTATCAGTAAGATAGAATTGAGTAGCAGATGCAGCCTCACCATTAACCTCGTAGAACATGCCGTATACTTTATCTTTAGGGTTTACAAAAGGTTGTTCTAATATTACACTAGCTTTTTTGGTGTGGTGGTATGTAAGGCGTTGAGCATCTTTGAGTAATTCATTAATATTGTTGTGTATTTGCTTGTAGGTCAGATGTATAGTTGCTTTCATTTGTGGGTATACGATGTCCATATTGCACTCTTTTTGGGGTTTAATAAGAGCAATAGTATTTATACCAAATTCGTATGGACAATCGTTTTGTAGTTCATTAATGGTGTATTTGGCCATCGGATAATCCAATCTCAAAAAGCCTTTGGGTTTAGGAAGACTTTCCTCAGAGCAGGAAATCGTTAGACCAGTACAAATCAATAACAAAGAAACTTTACAAATGGTTCTAAAGCATAATAAAATCATAAAAATTATTCGTTGCTGTTTTTGTCAATAACTTTTTTTGTATTCAAAAAGGTAAATTCTTCCACATGAACCTCGACTACATTTTTGGTAATTCCTTCATCGGTTTGCCACGACCTACTTTTGATTTTTCCCTCAACATAAATTCGATCTCCTTTGGTTAGATATTTTTCAAATAACTCAGCCACTTTGTTTCTAACCACCAAATTATGCCATTCGGTTTGTGTTATTTTTTCGTTATTTTTGTTGGTATAGGTTTCGTTAGTAGCCAAACTCACTCGACCTATACAATTATCTTTTTCAAAATAGTGTAACTTTACATCATCGCCTAAATATCCGATTAATGTAATTTTATTCAAAGTATTATTCATAATATTTGGTTTAATGATTATAAACCCAAAGATACTAAAATTATTTGTAAGTAAATTGTTTTTCAATCATTTTTTTTATAACTATCGGAAAAGGATAATAGCCTAATTGTCTTATATTGATGTGTTTAGGTATTGTTGTGGTATGTTTTACGAGCCAGAAATTAATTTCTAGTTTTTGATGAGTAAGTTTGTGTATAATGGGTTTGGAATTGAGTTTGGTGATGCTTTTGATAGATAAATGTTTGTATTCAGATTCGATTTTTTGAAAAAATATATCCAAATCTTCTGTTTCTATTAGCGGAAATTCATAAAGGTTTTTCCAAATATCATCTGCTGTTCGTTTATATATTAATGTGTTCTGATTTGTATCAAGCAATATAATATATTGGAAATTTCTGTTTTGAACTTTTGATTTTTTATTTTTTTGAGGCAATTGATTGACGAGGTTGTGCTTATGAGCGTAACACAAATCAGAGAGTATACATACTTGACAATGGGGCTTTTTGGGGGTGCATTGTAATGCTCCAAATTCCATAATTGCTTGATTATGAATGTCAGATTTGTTTTTAGGAAGAATGTCGTTAGCTAATTTCTGAAATTCGTTTTTGCCTGTATTGGTGTTTATTTTGGTGAAAATACCGTAGAATCTTGACAAAACGCGGTATACATTGCCATCTACAACTGCTATTTGTTGGTTAAAGGCAAAAGAAGCAATAGCTGCGGCGGTATACGTTCCTATTCCTTTAAGTTGTTGTAAATCAGTAGCGTTTTTAGGAAAAACACCTTGATGCTCTTGAGCAATTTGTTGGGCTGTAACTAACAGATTTCGCCCCCTAGAATAATATCCCAACCCTTGCCATAGCAATAAAACTTCTTGTTCGTCGGCTGAGGCTAAATCGTTGATTGTAGGATATTTGGTTATGAATTTTTCGTAATAGGGAAGTCCTTGTCCAACTCTTGTTTGTTGCAAAATTACTTCAGAAAGCCATATTTTGTAAGGATTTTTAGTGTTCCGCCACGGTAGCTCCCTCTTATTTTGTTCGTACCAATGAATTAATTTTGATGAAAATGACATGAGGATTATTTATTGTTGATATAATAATTGAATTATTAAACAGAAAATAGTATATTTGTCATGCAAAAATAATAGAATGTTGGAGTAAAAATACATGTTTTTGAAAATATTTAGAAATAATTTTTATAGAAAAACGATTAATAAGTTTTTGATAAAAAATAAAATGCCTTCTACCGAATTGGTCAGAAATGTACGAATTTTGGTAGATCAGACTACTTTTGACAAAACGGACAAATTGATAGAAAAACTCATTGCCTTAGGGTTTAGAAAAGAGACTATAAAGGCTATGGTATTAACCAAAGAGAAAAATTATACCAATACCAGCAATATTGCTTTTTTTAGAGAGTCGGACATCAAGACCTCAAAACGAACTAATAATGGTGAGATAAATTTTTTCTTTGAAAACAAAATAGATTTACTCATTAATTATTATAATGATGATAATCTGTTGCTCAAATTTATGACGGCTTTGGCAGAAGCTGATTTTAATGTTGGTTTTGCTTTTGAAAAGAATAATATGAATCATTTGGCAATTGATGTCAAAACAGAAGATTTTTCATTGTTTGCTACCGAAATGGTTAAATATTTAAAGATAATTAAAAAAATATGAACAATTTAAAAGGAACTGGCGTAGCTTTGGTTACTCCATTCAAAACAAATGGCGATGTTGATGTAGATGCCTTAAAAAAAATTACCAAACATGTAATCGATGGAGGGGTCGATTATATTGTGGCTTTAGGGACTACAGCCGAATCAGCCACATTGAATAAGGAAGAAAAAAAAATAGTATTAGATACTATCCGAGAGGAAAATGCAGGTCGTTTGCCCATAGTGTTAGGAATTGGAGGTAATAACACTTCAGAGGTGGTTAGTGAACTTGTAAATGCTGATTTAAAAGATGTTAGTGCTATACTTTCAGTGTCGCCATATTATAATAAACCTAGCCAAGAGGGGATTTATTTGCATTTTAGCGAGGTAGCAAAAGCATCTAAATTACCTATAATATTATACAATGTTCCAGGGCGTACATCAAGCAATATGCAACCTAGTACTGTGATAAGATTGGCTAAAGATTACCCTAATATTATCGGAATTAAAGAAGCCTCGGGCGATATTGTTCAAGGAATGAAAATTATAAAAAATACTCCAAAGGACTTTTTGGTAATTTCTGGCGATGATATGACGGCGTTATCATTGGTTTTGGCAGGAGGTGCAGGGGTTATTTCGGTGATAGGAGAGGCTTTTCCTAAAGATTTTTCTCAGATGATACGTTTTGGGTTGGAAGGAAATGTGGAAGAGGCGTTTAAATTACAATATAAATTTGTGGAAATTATAGACGCTATTTTTGAACAAGGCAATCCCTCAGGTATAAAAGAAGTGTTTGATTTGCTTGCGTTGAGTAGCAACACTGTACGTCTTCCATTGACTGTTGTTGATAGTGATTTGAGAGGGAAATTAGACTTATTAAAAAGAGGTTTGTCTTAGGATAAATGGAATAATTTTTGCCATATAATAAACCAAATAAATAAAAAATAAATTATGTTATCAAAAAGTTTAGAAGCAGCATTAAATCATCAAGTAATGTTAGAGGCAGAATCGTCTCAGATATATTTAGCAATGGCATCGTGGGCAGAGAATCAGGGGTTTGAAGGTATTGCAACATTTATGTACAAACAATCAGATGAGGAGCGTTTTCACATGCTCAAATTGTTCAAATACATCAATCAACGAGGAGGTCATGCTGTGGTTTCTGAAATAAAAAAACCAGAGTTGGATTACACTTCGTTTAAATCGTTATTCACGCAATTATTGGAACACGAAGAGTTTATATCGAATAAAATAAACGAATTAGTACATATCTCATTACAGGAAAAAGATTATGCAACTCATAACTTCTTACAATGGTATGTGGCTGAACAAATTGAAGAGGAGGCTACAGCCAGAACAATTCTTGACAAGATTAAATTGATTGGCGATGATAATGGAGGGTTATATTTGTTCGATACGGATATGAAAAGTTTTTCGGGAGAACAAACTCCAGAATAAATTTGTACGTAATTAAATAATTGTTATCTTTGCAATCCATCGTGCTGTTTTGGTAAGTATTGGTGGATTGCTTACTTGGTTTAGGATATATTTTGGCTTATGCAAAGGATATTGTTTTTTACAATTATTTTAGTGGTATTGACTTCGTGCAGTCAATACCAAAAGGCTCTGAATAAAGATGATGTTGCTTTAAAATACAAAGTGGCAGATAGTTTGTACAGTATAGGAAAATATGCCAAAGCTGTACGTCTTTTTGAACAAATGGCTCCTTCTTATAGGGGAAAACCACAGGCCGAAAAGATGTTTTATATGTTTGCAATGAGTACCTACAAACTCAAACAATACCACACTTCGGCGGTACTTTTTGATAGGTTTGTATTGGGGTATCCTAATTCGATTAAGTTGGAGGAGGCAAAGTTTATGTCTGGTAAGAGTTATTTTGAAATTTCGCCAAAATACTCTAAAGATCAGGTAGATACCTATAAGGCGATAGACAAATTACAAGCCTTTTTGAATGCGTATCCTGATTCGGAATATGCAAAAGAAGCTAATGAGATAATTGTGGTTTTGAATCAAAAAATTGAAAAAAAGTATTTTGAAATAGCCAAGCAGTATAATACCATTGCAGAGTATACAAACGATTATAAGGCAGCAATTGTGGCTTTGGATAATTTTCTGATTAATTATCCTGGTACTATTTATACTGAAGATGCGTTGTATTATAAATTTGATTCAATGTATCATATTGCTTTAAAGAGCATTCCTTCTTTAAAAAAAGACAGATTAATACAGGCCAAAAATGCCTATGAACAACTCATAAAACATAATGGCGAGAGTAAATATCGAACTCAAGCAGACAGAATGGTTAAAGATGTTGAAAATGAATTATTAAAAAGCTAATATATAAAGTTATGGATTTCAAAAAAACAGCAGCTCCTGTAAATACAATTACTTACGATAAAGATTTGATTGAACAACCAACAGGAAATATTTATCAATCAATAACAATTATTGCAAAAAGAGCTAGTCAGATTAATTCTGAAATTAAAAAAGAATTGTCTGACAAATTAGATGAGTTTGCTACCTATAATGACTCTTTAGAAGAGGTTTTTGAAAATAAAGAACAAATAGAGGTTTCTAAATATTACGAAAGATTACCTAAACCTCATGCAATTGCCATTGAAGAATGGAATCAAGGTAAGATTCAGTACAAAAGTACAAAATAAACTTTCAGATAATGTCTGTCTTAAAAGATAAAAAAATTCTGCTTGGGGTTACAGGCGGAATAGCTGCTTATAAAACAGCGTTTTTGGTGCGGTTATTGGTAAAGGAAGGGGCAGAGGTTCAGGTAATTATGACAGACGATGCCAAAGAGTTTATAACGCCTCTTACTTTAGCAACACTTTCAAAAAGAGAGGTTTATTCTACTTTCTATGAAAATCAAAATAATGGCAAGTGGAATAATCATGTCGATTTGGGGCTTTGGGCTGATATATTGCTAATAGCTCCTGCTACAGCAAACACTATTGCCAAAATGGCTAATGGTATTTGTGATAATTTGTTGTTAGCAGTTTATTTTTCTTCTAGAAGTAAGGTGTATTTAGCTCCAGCTATGGATTTGGATATGTACAAACATCCAACCATAACGGCTAACATCAGTAAATTACAATCATATTCAAATATCGTAATTCCAGCCCAAGCAGGTGAGTTGGCTAGTGGTTTGTATGGGGTGGGGCGTATGGCAGAGCCAGAGGATATTGTATTTGAGTTAAAAAAAGAATTGTCCGAAAGTCTGATTTTAAAAGATAAAAAAGTAATCGTTACGGCTGGTCCTACTTATGAGGCTATTGACCCTGTGAGATTTATAGGGAATTATTCAAGTGGAAAAATGGGATTTGAAATTGCTCAATGTTTGGCTGAAAAAGGAGCAGAGGTTACGCTTATATCTGGGCCTACATCACTAGAAATCCGTCATCAAAACATCAACAGAATCAATGTACGAAGTGCTTCGGAAATGTATGATCAAGCACACCAGATTTTTGATCAAGTAAATATAGTGGTAGCCGCAGCGGCAGTGGCTGATTATCGACCTAAAAATATAGCTCAACAAAAAATTAAGAAAAATAGTGATACCTTTGTTTTAGAATTAGAAAAAAACAAAGATATTTTGGCTGATTTAGGTAAACGTAAAACAAATCAGATTTTAGTAGGATTTGCGCTCGAAACACAAAACGAAATTGATAATGCTATTTCTAAAATCAAACGTAAGAATTTAGATTTCATAGTATTAAATTCGCTAAATGATTCAGGTGCAGGTTTTGGAACAGACACAAATAAAATAACAATAATAGACAAAGACTTAAATAGAATTGATTTTGATTTAAAATCAAAGAAGGAAGTTGCTCAAGATATTGTTAATAAAATAACAGAAAATTATGAATAGATTAGTAGTCTTCTTTTTTGCAATATTTGTATCTTTACAAGTTTCTGCTCAAGAACTTAATTGTAAAGTAACTATCGGACACGATAAAGTAAATGTAACTAACAAGCAGATATTCACTACTTTAGAAAGGTCTTTAAATGATTTTATAAATGGGAATCGTTGGTCTAATCAGATGTTTAAACCAATTGAAAAGATTGAATGTGCCATGTTTATTAATGTTACAGCACTCACAGGGAATACTTTTACAGCAACATTGCAAATTCAGGCTTCAAGACCAGTATACAATTCTAACTATTCAACACCAATATTTAATTATTTAGATAAAGATTTTCAATTTAATTACGTTGAATTTGAAAATTTGTATTATAACCCAAATAGTTTTGACTCAAATTTAACTTCAGTATTGGCCTATTATGTTAATATAATATTAGGGTTGGATGCCGATTCATTCGTTTTGAATGGAGGTACTCCCTATTTTGAAACCGCTCAATCCATAGTAAATTTGGCTCAATCAACAGGTTATAAAGGTTGGAATCAGACAGATACAGGTAATCAAAATAGATTTGTATTGGTTCAAGATTTACTTTCAACTACATTTATTCCATTCCGAAAAGCGATGTACCAATATCATATAGAGGGAATGGATTTGATGGTAGATGATGTTAAACAAGCTAAAGAAGGAATCAAAACGGCTATAATGACATTAGCTGAAATTAATAACACTAGACCAAATTCATTTTTGACACGTATTTTCTTTGATGCAAAAGCAGATGAGATTGTAAATGTATATTCTACTGGATTTCAGGTTGTTACTACTGATTTAGTGGAAAAGCTGAACAGAATATCACCAATGAATTCGAGTAAATGGAAAAGAATCAAGTAATTATCTTAAGATTTCTTTCCACAGATTTCGCACACTGTTCCAATCAAACGTTTTGACCAAATTGTAGCCATTTGTGGTGAGTTGTTTCCTCAATTCGGTATTTTCAACCAAAGTTTCAACCGCTTTGACCATAGCTTGAGTATCTTCTTTTTCTACCAAAAGGGCGTTGTTGTTATTGGTTAATAGAAATGGGATTCCTCCGACATTGGTTGATACAACAGGAATGCCAAGACACATAGCTTCAATTACAGATACAGGAGTATTGTCAAAATTGGTTGTATTAATAAAGATATTATATTCTTTTGATAAATCAGTCCATTCTTTTTTAGATAATTTACCAGTAAAAGATACGTTAATAAGGTTTAGTTTTTTTGCATATTCTTTGGTTCGGAGCATACTTCCGTCTTTATCAGGTCCAACCATACACAAACTGGCATCAGGATATTTTTCTTGGATTTTTTTAAGAACATCAATAGCCATTGATGGATTGTATAAGTCGGCAAAACTACGAACCCATAATAACTTGGGTGTAGTGATGTTTGAACGTTCCAAAAAATGGTAATTATCAATTTCGATGGTGTTCGGTATAAATTTAAGATTTGGATAATTGTGTTTTTGGAAAGCATCCATAAGATACCCAGATGGAGCGACATTAATGTAGGCGTGGTTAAAAATCATTTTTGATAACTTTGGATTTTTATCCAAACGATATGGTAAATTTCCTCCGTGCAGAATTGGAATATACTTAATTCTGAAAAGCCTAGATAACTGACTTCCCATAAGTGCATACCAAAAACTATGGGTACTATACGTGTCGATTAAAATATAATCAATCTTATTACGATTTCGAATAATATTTATCCCCATATCTACGAATCGCTTCCATTGACTCTTTTTTTCGGAAGCATACAACACATCATATCCCTCAGATTCTAACAAAGGCCCAAGAGTTTCGATACTGGTAGGAGTGAATCCGTGTCTAGATAGTTTGTTGCCTAGGTAGAGTATAGTATACATAAAATTATATTTTGTACAATTTACTGTTTCCAATAGTTTTAATGGGAGATTCTAAAAAGTCCCATTTATCATCAGTTGATAATATATATGAAACATTTTTACTTCTTAAAAAATTTATTTTATCTTTAGGTGTTAGTTTGTTTAGGTGTTCCGTGTCCATATACCATTCAATTAATTTATGGGGATTTCCTTCAATAATCATAGACGCTCCTTTGCCATCCATAATAACAGGTCTTTTACAAGCATATCTTATATAAAAAGAACCATAAAAAATATCATTCTGATTAGTATTTGTTTGGATATAATCCAACATTTGATTAAAATCAATTTTTTCTTGAGGTATTTCCTTAGTTCTAAATTTTAGACTATTTGGGATAGTTGTACTACAGATATCATCTCCTATAAATGGAATCTTATTTAGTGGGGCAACATCGGCAAACATTAAAACGATATAAAAAGAAATAAAAATAATAAATTTTCTTGAATCATTAAATCTAAATTTAGTAAATAAATTAGTAAACAATAAGAATAAAGAAATTTGGAATATTACGAGTATAAACTTTTGATACCTGATGAGTTGAAATGACATTCGTATAGACTTATCAAATAAATAATTTGTAATTTGCTCTATATATACACTAAGATTAGCTGAAAGAAAAATACAAATGGATGTAAATAATAAAATTTTGAAAATTTTCTTAGACTTCGAATTATCTAAAAAATAGAATAATATAAATGACAATAAATAAAAGTACAATATTGGACGATTCCATTGTTTTATAAAATCAATAGGATTACTGAATATACTTGGTATTCTTTTGTTAAAAGCTAATTCAAATAATTCTTTGTCAATTATAATATCTGTTTTAACTTTTGTTAAATAAACATACAAGTAAGGGAACATGCCTATTAGACAAAATATTCCAATTAAAAATAAGTTCTTTAAAAAAGATCTGTCTATTTTTTTTTCAAAATATAAGTAACCTAAGTAAGCAGAAAGATACATAACTATTCCTCCGATTCCACTCAACGGATGAAAGTTAAGGATAAAACCTAAAGCAAATGCTGAAAAAATTAAATTAAATTTAGATAAATTTTTATATAATAAAAAAGGCAATGGTAATAAGGCAGTATAGAATGTTCGTGGCATTATCGTCCATAATTCAGTAACTCCCATTAGCTCTCCACCAGGAGGCCAGATAACTCCTTTGGTAATAAGCATCATTAAAAGAGCAATCCAATAATCTTTTTTGATATTATAAAATAATAAAAACCATAGAATACCATGAATAAAATGAATAAATACCCCCAAAATATTTTGAGCTTGAAGGTAATTGCCATCTGTAAAATTAGCACAAAATCGTAATGATTCTACAAAAAAAGGAGTGTAATATTCAACATTAGATATTTGATCGAGATAAAGGTCGCCCTTGTATAATTCTGGATTATCAATTTTTAAACAAACAGGGATAATGTTTGCAGAATCAGAGGACACATCTGTATAAAAAGCCCCTAGATTATCTATATAAAAACCAATAGATAAGATAATATTAAATAATATTAAAAATAATATTTGTTTCTTCTTCATATATTATTTAGCTTTTGGTGTATTAAAAATATCATATTGTATGGCTTGTAGAATTAATTGAAATCCTAAAATTATAGATAAAGATACCAACATTATAGTTCCTGTTGGAGCTAAAATACTATGAGAGGTGTAATACCACCAATTATATAAGCCAGAAATTATACCAAAGACAAATAATGGAAACCCTACAACTATATAAAGTGATGCAATATTGAAATCGAACAAAAAATATTGTTTAACTATACGTTTAAAGAATAGTACAATTAGTTTTTTTGAGAAAATTAGTGGCATTTTCCATACTTTCATACTTGATTTTTCATCTCCATAAATAGCAGGCATTGGGACATCTTTTATTCGTGCATCAACAAAATAAAGTTCTGAAATTAGAGATGTCTCAAAAAAGTATCTGTTTGAAAGATTATCAAAGGATACTTTTCGTAAAATTGATGTTTTGATAGCTAAAAAACCATTTGTAGGATCGAAATTGTTCCAATAACCTGTTGCAACTTTAGTTAAGAATGACAAGCCTAAATTACCAATTCTTCTGACCAATGGCATTTTCATAAGAGCCTTAGTATCTACAAAACGATTTCCTTTAACCATTTCTGCTTTATCATCAATAATGTAATTAATCATCTCTTCAATATAAGAGGTATTCATTTGGTCATCAGCATCAACTTTAACCACTATATCGTGATTATTATCAATAGCCTTTAAAAAACCATTTTTTGTTGCTCCTCCAACACCTAAATTTATTGAATTATAGATAATAGTTATTTTGCTAAATTCATTATTGATTGATTCTGGTAATGGTTGGTTACCTTTATCATCAACGATAAAAATTTCATCAACAAAATTAGGTAGTTTTTTTACTACGTTACCAATATGTGCAGCCGCATTATAATAAGGTATAACTACGGCTATTTTATGATTTCTGTAACTCATCCCTTTGTTTTAGTGTATCAATATCAACTTTATGTAAACTGGCTACAAATATAGCACTAATAATTAAGAATAATCCTAAAAGACCAAATAAAGGTCTGTAAATATATAAATGTTCTCCAAAAAATAAGGTAACAAGCATAGCATAAACTAACCCTTTAAGAGCTAATGAGTACCCAGTATTATTTTTAAAATCTATTAGTAAATAACTAATTAACCAACCAAAATATAGAAAAAAACCAACTAATCCAGTTTCTTTTATAATTTGTAAATACATATTATGAGCAGAAAGACCAGGAGCCTTATTAAATCTGTTCATAAATCCTGCTCCAAAAGGTATTATTTGTGGATTATCAAGAATATATAACGCATTGCCTATAGTTAATTGATCTCTTCCCGAACCCAAATCGGAATACAAATCTCCTACATTGGAATCATTGTCTTCAAAGGTATCAGTTTTATTAAATATTCGACTATTAAGGGTGTTTTCTAATGATTCTGATAAGTCTGGACTAAATGACAGTAAAAATGTCAAAAGAAAACTTATAATTGTACTCATGACTATAAAATAGATTGGACTCCTTAAAGCAAAATAAAGTAAAAGTACAATAAGTCCAATATAAGTAGTCCTAGAACCAGATAAAATAATGATATATAAATTAAGTAATATGCCTATAATAAGTAATATTCGATTAATTTTATATTTATTACTAATTAAGTTGCCTAAACAAAGAGAAAAAGAAAATAAACTAGTCATTCCAAGTACAATTTTGTTTGGTCCCAAAGTACCAGATAAAAAGGAGTGATACGCTTCACGATATACATCGTTCCATAAAAAATCAATACTTCCTAAATTTTGTAAAATAACTATAAAACAAGAAACTATGGATAAATATATAATAAATTTAATTCCTTTTTTCAATGTTGATTGATTAATACAAAAGATATAGAATAACAATGAAGCTAGAAAAAACACCCAAAAATGATACAAATATAATAATATTTGAAGAAAATTAGTAAAAGCATCATTGATAATACAGAAATAGATAGTTAGTAGAAGTGTTATAATAGACCAAATTATAAATTTATATAAAATATTAAAAAAAGGAGTTTTTTTTATGAATACAAGAATAATAGTTTTGTATTTAAAATAGAAGTATATAAGAACGATGCCTAATACATCATAAAGCCTAAACTCGTTATCTCCCTTTATACTATATTTAATAACAGGGATATTGTAAAAATATGAAAAAATAAAACCAAATAAAGTATAAAAAAGAACCTTTTCAGCTAACAATTTTTCAAGATAGTGTTTGAATGTATTTAGTTGAATGGCTTTATATTGTGAATTTTCTACAGAGTGCATATAATATAGATAACAACTTTTTATTCTTCATTTATCCAATCCAAGTATTTATACATTACAGCATTTTCCGAATATTCTGCTTCGATAGTTTTGTTGAGTTCTTGTCCAAATTGCGAACGTAAATTCTCATTTTCAATTAAGTGAGATAATTTCTCTACAAAAGAGGCTTGGTCTTCAGAGGTTACGAGGTATCCATTAACGCCATCTTTTACAATGGTTGCTATTTCACCAACATCAGTAACTACAACAGGTTTGCTACAAAATCCATACTCTAACAGGGCAACTGGCAGACCTTCTGATTTAGAGGTGAGTATAGCAATATCGCTTTGTTGTAAAATATTAAAAATATCGTCTCGAGAACCATAAATAAAGATTTTTTCCTCAAGATTATATTTTTTGATTAAATCACGAATTGTGTTTGAATAAGTATCTTTGAAATCCTTTCCAACCAAATGAAAAGTCCATTCACCAAATAAATTCTCTATTTTTGTAGCAATATCTATCAAAAAAGAGTGATTTTTTTGTTCTCTTAAATTAGCCAAACAAATGATTCTTTTTCCATCAGAACCATTTAGTTTAGTTTTATTGACTGAATTTACATTAAGAGAAACAAAATTGGGTAGATAGCTGATTTTCGCTGTTTTTAAGTTTTTCTGTCCCCATTTTTTGAGGTCTTCATTTACTGAAATTACGCCATAAAAAAAGGTTGATAATAAGGACAATGTTTTAGATTTTCTTTTTTCTAAAAACTGACTATTCCCATAGTGGTCGTGCCATATAACCTTGATAGATGGCAATGTTAATTTAAGCAACACAGCCAAAAAAAATGATGAACTATGTGCGTGTATATGCGTAATTCGATGCTCTTTAATGAATGTTCTAAATCTGAAAAGAGCCTTAAAATCAATGGTTTTGGTTTTATTCAAAAACAGATAAGATACAGACGAATCAATTTCGTTTTTGAGGTTACCTTCTTTGCGAGTTGTAACCAATGCCGATAATTCTATTTTTTTAGAAAGGGCATTGGCATAATTCACAGCCATACGTTCAGCTCCTCCAGCTTCCAACGAATCAATTAGTTGTACTATTCTTAAACCTGTTTTCATGAGGCAAAATTACAATAATTTTTTGATTTCTTCTTCAAATTTTTCAATGGTATACTCTCTAGACCAATTTACGCCGTTTTCTATCATTTCTTGGTATTGGATAGGATAGGAGATTAGTTTTGAAATATTATCAGCATCTTGATTGATGTCCAAATCTAACAAAATTCCCCTTTTGCCATTGTCAAGCATATTAGGCACACAAGATATTCGGGTCGAAAGTGGAACACAACCCCAAAACATAGCCTCTGCTACTACCTTTGGCCAACCTTCACTTTTAGAAGCCAATATCATAAAATGACTTTTTTGATACGACTGCATTACCACTTCTTTAGGTTGGTTTCCCTTTAGAAAAATGTATTTGGAGAGCTGATTTTCGGCTATATATTTTTCTAAATTGGTTCGTTCTTTCCCTTCTCCATATAAAGTAAGTTGGGCTTTGATTCCTTTTTGAATTAATTTTTCAACCAATTGAACGGCATAAAGCGGTCTTTTTCCTTCTGAAAGTGTACCTACAAACAGGAAGTCAATAGTTTGAGTTAAATTTCGCTCAATTATAGGTTGTTTGTCTTTTTCTGAATAGGTAGCCGTAAAAAATGGTTTGATATTTTTGGTGCTATTTTCCCATTCTCCATAAACCAAAACTTGCATATTTTTGGTCAAAAAAGTATTGCTCAAAATCCATTGTTGTAACTTGTAGCTCCAAGGTTGTTTGGATTGAGGATCCCAATTTCCTGCATATTTGGCTGTCTTTTTTTTATTTGGAAATAAAATCTGCACAAAACACGCCAAAAGACCAACATTTCCAGGACATCTGAGGTGTATATGGTCAGCTTTTTTCATAGCCCTATATATGGTAATCAGTATTTTAGGGAGTTGAAAAAGCGTATTGAAAATCTCTTTTCCTGAAGTAATATTAAAATTATTTATTTTGTAAAAATTTACATTATTATGAGAATAGGCAATATCAATTTTGTCAATAGAAATTTTTTCTAAGGGAGCTACAATGCTTAATTGATCGATATATTCAGACCAAATATTCATTTCACGCACATAAGGGGCGTAGGCATAAAAGGCATTGTTTTCGGTATAATGATTGACGTGAGAAAATATGGTAAAGGTCATAATTTATTTTGAAGTTTAATAATAAAGGAGGTTGGAATTGTTAACCTTAGATTCAACCCCCAAGTGCAATTTTTTATGCCACAAATTTATAAA
>JAUMYH010000125.1 GCA_030528745.1 Bacteroidota bacterium | reverse complement strand
GCTTACTATGTTTCAAGACAAAAGTACAAATATGAAAATAAATAATGAACTCAATTAATTTATATGATAGACCATTCCTATTTGAATGACTTGATACCCCGTATCGGTAATAAACGGCTCTTCACGCTTCATTTTATAATTTGAAATGTTATGATTAAATGAACGTTTGAATTTAGCCTCTACGCCTATATTTTTTGTAAGTCGAAGTTCCACGCCCGCTTTTGCTACCATATGGCTTCCGTAAAGAAAAGGGATTTTTTTATCGCTTTTGAGCAAAAAATCAATAACGAAGCCCACATCGCAATACAAACGCTTGATAGGATTAATTTTTACCAAACAACCTGTTGATAGATAATCAGTTACGTACTTTTGTGAAAATCCATTTGCCTTATATATCCCTCCTTGTTGCGAATACATTGCTTCTAATTTTATGTCGGCAATCTTTTCAAAGGTTTTCGAATAGGCAAACCCTCCGAAGTAAATCCCTGATTTATAGTGCATTTTTTCATCTAAATCACCACGGATACTACTCAACGTGGCTAAATTCATACCAGCGTTCAACCCCCATTTGACTTTATCTGATTGTGCGCATATGTTTAACACAAATAAAAAACTGATACAGAATATTACGGATTTCATAAGGTTGTTTTTTAGTTAATATAATAGTTGAAACCGATTTGAATGGCATTATTTTCAAGTTTTCCTTTAAAGGGTAACGGGCTTTCTTCCAAGAGAATGTTCATCAAACCAAGGCGGTGATTAAATACAATTCCGAGATTTTTTGAAAACATATACTCAAAATTGAATATCGACAAGGTAACATCAAGAGGCTTTTGTTTGGGCAAGTTTTTATCACCTTTTAAAAGAATATCGACCGAAAATCCTAAATAAGCGTAAATATAATCAGAAAATTTGAACTTCGCCTTATATTCAGTCGATAAATAGTGCGTGTGATAGAGTTCATTTGCCAATATTGTTGGATTTTGATAAAGACTACCCTGCCCTGAATAAAAGACACTTACCATAAAACCATCAGTTTGTAAGAAATTAGTCTTAAAATAAACAAAACCACCTATGTAAATAGATTCTTTTGAAGGAAAATAGATTTTATGATAGTCAGGTTTGTTGGTATTATATTTGTCCACCTGCGATTTATAACTATTGTACCACGAAAAATTTGCCCCTGTTTTTATTCCCCAACTCACTTTTAAACTATCTTGTGCTAACGCCTGATGACCGAAAAATAAAACGAAGACAACGCCAAATAAATATTTCATAAAATGATGTTATTTAGATTTCTTATAAGTACAAATGTAGTATAATTTCTGGTATGAAACAATATTCACTGAAATAATTGTTTCATATTCAATTATTTGAAGCAGAGTAAAGTGAAGTTTTTGATTTAATTTCAGAGGAATTGCACCGTAACGGGCGACATATAATCAATACCGAGTAGGGTAGAAGCCCCTCCCAAATTCTTTAAGTCGCTTTTGTAGATGCTAAATTGCAGATAATCAGCACTATTGAAAAGAATAAGTTTATCTCCGTCAGGAAGCCACTTATTTTTTGGGTAATTAAAATTAACTACATCTGTGTACAGATAACTCAATTTGTCGAAGATATACGATTGAGAGATAACTTGAAATTTCCGTCCTTTGTTAAGTCGTTCAAATAAGGAACGATGAATGTTACTAACGGCGTTTCCGTAATGGTCAACATAGATGATACTTCCATAAATAAACTTTTCATCTTTTGATACTTCGGGTTGTAACATTCTGGTTTTTAGGTAGTTTGAAGTCCGTATTCCAATTTCGTCAAGGGGTGTATTTAGGTAAATTTCTTTTACGATTTTCGGAAAAAAATCTAATGTAGGGAAAATAGTAATGGGCTGATCTGTTTGAATTTCAAATACTTGAATGTCTTTTTCGTTTTCTGACAGCAGATTGAAAATACCATTATCTGTTCCTACGAAAAAATGCCCGTTAAGCAACATCACTTGATGGTTTCTTTCGGGGGTTCGTTCGGCGTCAACTCCCACCACGTGGATGGTACCTTGCGGAAAGTGCCTATAAGCATTTTTAAGAACGTAACCAGCCTGCAAAATATTGAAAGGGGCTATCGTATGAGAAATATCGACAACAAGAACCTCGGGGCAATGGCTATAAATAGCGCCCTTAACGGCAGCAACAGAATAATCGCTATTGCCAAAGTCGGTAATTAATGTTACGAGTCTCATAGTTTAGTCGCCGTCTGAAAAATCGTGAACAAACGGGGCAAAATTAAGTAAAATATTCCTATTTTGAGTAAGCCGATAGTTATTTTTTCTTCGTGAAA
>JAUMYH010000124.1 GCA_030528745.1 Bacteroidota bacterium | reverse complement strand
AATTTGAAACATAATTTATATTATGTAAAATAGAAAATTTATATATCTAAAACCTTTATCATTTTAGCGTTTCTTTTAAGGATATTTTGATAATATCCCTTGAAATATTTTCTTTCCAAAATTTTGAAATAAAAAATAAGAACCATTATCATACTTTTTATAACACTACCAAAAATCAATATTGTTTCTTTTTCAGAAGAATAACCAATTCCGTTTTTTTAACCAGTTAAATAACTTCTTTTTAGAAAGATACGTCTAATAACTTTATTTATTCCGATTTTATACAAGGATAAATAAAAATAAATCTAAATATATATAGCTCATTTTCAGCTATTTATATTGTTTCTAATTGACTTTCACCATACATTTGCAACGTGAAATCAAATAATTATTAACATTAAAAAAACAGATATATTATGGCAATCAGATTAACAAGCGGTTGTGTAAACTGCCAAAATTTACAAGAAGACAATATGTGCGGAGTTCATAAAACAAAAGTTGAAGCTAAATACACTTGTGATAGTTTTGATATGACTTTGGCAGCAAAAGAAGCCATCAGTTGCGGAACTTGTATCCGATTCAGAACTGATAAATGTGCTCATCCTCAACAAGCTACACCACAGATGTTGTGTTCATCTTGGGCTCCTGAGGCAAAGGCGTAAAACTCTACAAATAAAGTTAAAGATTACTTATTTAGTTTAAAATTATTTTTTGAAAAAGACACGAACATTTTAACGTTTGTGTCTTTTTTTGTGTAAAACAAGCTAATTTATATTCTTTCTAAATCATTAAAATAGCTCTAACTCACTAAAAATAAATATATTTGCCAGCTCAAAATGAAGCTGTAAAAATAATATGCGTACTAAATCCATAAAGAAAAATATAATTAACGTAGTAACTTTGGGTTGTTCAAAAAACACCTATGATAGTGAGGTATTGATGGGGCAACTAAAAGCGGGAGGCAAAAAAGTGGTTCACGAAAAAGAAGGTAATATTGTGGTTATCAATACTTGCGGATTTATAAACAATGCCAAAGAGGAAAGCGTTAATACCATTTTAGATTATGTTCATAAAAAAGAAATGGGTTTGGTTGACAAGGTTTTTGTAATGGGCTGTCTCAGTGAGCGTTACAAACCCGATTTGGAAAAAGAAATACCCGATGTTGACCAATATTTTGGCACTAGTGAGCTTCCTGCTTTGCTCAAAGTGCTGGGCGCCGATTATCGACACGAACTCATCGGAGAGCGACTAACAACTACCCCAAAAAACTATGCTTATTTGAAAATTTCAGAGGGGTGCGACCGACCTTGTAGTTTTTGCGCCATTCCGCTGATGCGAGGCAAACATAAAAGCACACCTATTGAAGATTTGGTCATCGAAGCACAAAAACTTGCCGCAAAAGGTGTTAAGGAACTTATCCTAATAGCGCAAGACCTAACTTACTATGGATTAGACCTTTACAAAGAAAGAAAACTTGCCGATTTATTAAGAGCCCTTGTTAAGGTGGACGGAATTGAGTGGATTCGTTTGCATTATGCTTTCCCTACTGGATTTCCGATGGATGTGCTTGATGTGATGAAAAACGAACCTAAAATCTGCAATTATATCGACATTCCGTTACAACATATTTCCGATAGCGTTCTCAAAAGTATGAGAAGAGGCACCACACAGGAGAAAACAACTCGTCTATTAAAAGATTTTCGAACAAAACTCCCTGAAATGGCTATCCGAACCACCTTGATTGTAGGTTACCCAGGAGAAACCCAAGACGATTTCAACAAATTGAAAAATTTTGTTAAAGAAATGCGTTTCGATAGATTAGGTTGTTTCACGTATAGCCACGAAGAAAATACGCACGCCTACCAACTCTCTGATGATGTTCCCGAAGAGGTAAAACTCCAAAGAGCCAACGAAATAATGGAAATTCAGTCGCAGATTTCGTGGGAACTAAATCAAGAAAAAATCGGAAAAACATTTCGTTGTTTAATTGACCGAAAGGAAGGAAATTATTTCGTAGGAAGAACCGAATTCGACTCTCCTGATGTGGATAACGAAGTGTTGATTGACGCAAAAAAATTCTATTTGAAAACAGGTGATTTTATTGACGTAAAAATCATTGATGCAGCCGATTACGATTTATATGCTGAACCTATTCTTTAATAAAATTTTTCAACGGAACTCTATCTAAAAATTTTGACAAAACTAGATAAAGTTCCGTTGTTTATGATTACTTTAAGATAATTTCACAGCCCCTCTCCTACTCTAAAATTCACTTTTTCAGTTCTTCCAAACGCTTTATCTCGTCCCGATATTGGGCGGCTTTCACAAAGTCGAGT
>JAUMYH010000123.1 GCA_030528745.1 Bacteroidota bacterium | reverse complement strand
GAAAGAGTTTGTTGAAAAAATGGCTGAAAAATATGATAATATACTATTCTATGGAGGTGTTTCTCAACAAAGAGCTTTAGAGATAATGAATAGTAGTCATATTATAGTAGGAATGTATTACAAAACAATTAAAAATCACTTGTTTGCTTCTCCTAACAAATATTATGAACATTTATTTTTAGGAAAAACATTGCTAACAACTCAAGGAACTCCCCCTGGTGATAAAGTGTTAAAGTATAATACGGGATACGTAATAGAAGAAACGAAAGAAGATATAGAAAATGTAATAAATAGATTTAATATCGTTGAATGGGCAGATCTTGCTAAAAATGCAGAAAAGTTGTGGTCTGATAGATATATCAACTATAAAAAAAAGATGAAACAACAATACATCAATGAGTTAATATGATGAGAGCAAGAGCAAATAAAAATTGGTTATATGTTATGGGGCTACTGAGTCCTTTTTTGTTGTTCCCTTTTTCTCCTTTGGCTACTTTCTTATTATGTACATTGGTTCTTCTTTTTTATTCTCCTTTTCTATTCAGTTATATTCGTATAGTTTTATCTTTTTTAGGTATAATATCACTTATTTATATTTTTGGTTCAAGAGAATATATTGATGAGTTAGGAGCAGATTTAACTGCTTACTATAACGCATTTCTAATTATAAAGGAACGTCATTTAAATGAGGTTTTATTCTCTTTTCCAATATTTGGAGGTGGTGCAGAATTTGGTATAGTTGTATTATACAAATTGTATACTTTTTTTTCTTCAAATATTACAGCAATTGAACTATCCATTTACAATACCATTATTTGTAGCATAGGGTTACTAATTTGGTATGAATGTTTTGGAATAAAAAGAATACCAGAAGAACACCGAGGAATTTGTATGGCCTTCATATTGATTTTTATTTCTGTTACAACCTTTGGGTACTTGCAAAGACAAGCAATTGCAACAGTATTTATTCTTTTTGTGCTAGAAATGAAAAAAAGGAAATATGTAGTGCTCTTTACTGTTATTGCTTGTATATTCCATTTAACTAGTTTATTTGTTATTTTGATATGGCGTTTCTTGCTAGAAAAAAAACTAACTGTTAAATTTATTTTAATATGCTTAATTTCAATGCTCTTTGTTAGAATGTCTTTTTCTGCTCTTATCCTACTATTATCTCCTCTTGGTATAAATAAAATTATGTATTACGTAGAGGTATTAAATTCTTTCCACATAATATCGTATCGTTTTCTAATATTATTGTTTTTATTGCTATTGATGAATATAATATTTTTTAAGGAGCATTCGTCTCAATGGAAAACACCTGTAGTTGTACTTTGTATGTTCCATGTTATTTTTACAGGAGTTCCAATGCTGTCAGAACGAATAAATTTTATTTTTTTATATTTGTATGGGTATTTTTTGTTTGTAACCTTATATAAAAGAATGTCTAAAACATTATTTGTGTTGCTAATGGTATACGCCTTTTATTTTACATTAGAAAAAACAAATATTATAAAATTGCCTATTGATGCCTATTGGTCACGCTATCCAGTGTTTAGTTTTGAACCTTTTTACTACATCCAATGAAAAAAATAGCCTTAGTTTCTAATACTACAAGTTCTATTTTGAATTTCCGCAAGCATTTGATATTTTTTTTAATTCAAAAAGAATATCAAGTGTATTGCCTATCCACCGATTACACGAATTCTACCAAAGAAATGGTAGCAAGTTGGAGTGCTATTCCTATTGATTATCAATTAAGTCGAGGAGGATTAAACCCTTTCCAAGACATAAAGAGCATAAGAGGATTAGAAAAAATATTTCGAGAGATACAACCCGATATAGTGTTATCTAACTTTGTAAAACCAGCCATTTACGGAACTATTGCGGCACATCGAGCCAAAGTGCCTCGTATTGTTGCAATGATTGAAGGCTTGGGATATGCTTTTACAGAGCAGCCTGAGGGAATGTCTTTGAAACAAAAAATTATTCAAAAAATCCAAATATTTCTTTATAAAATAGCACTTCCTAAGGCTGATGTAGTAATCTTTTTAAACCATGATGACCCAAAAGATCTTATCCAAAAATATAAGATTGGTGCCAAAAAAATTGAAGTTTTAGGAGGAATAGGTTTGGACTTGAACGACTTTCCCAAAACGCCAGTCCCTCTCAATCCAATTTCTTTTTTATGGATAGGCAGGCTACTCAAAGAGAAAGGTATTTGGGAATTCCTAAAAGCGGCTGAAATAGTTAAGCAAAAATACCCCGAAGTAGAATTTAAAATAATAGGGGGGTTAGACGAAGAAAATCCTGGCGGTATATCCCGTCTTGATTTAGAAAAATTCGTTCAAAAAAACATCGTTAAATACCTTGGAGAGGTGCGAAATGTAGCTCAAGTGATTTCTTCTTCTTC
>JAUMYH010000122.1 GCA_030528745.1 Bacteroidota bacterium | reverse complement strand
GAAGCAACAATGGTACTAATAACAAGCAAGAAAAAAAATAGACCATTGTAGTTTTGAATTAAAGAATGAGGGTATATCGTTTTTTTGAGATACCCTTGTTTTTTGCTAATTTTGCAAGAAATTGAACATACGGATGATGAAAATTAAAAAAAATTTTTTAATCTTGAGCATTGTAGCAGTTGTGATATTATCTATAAGTGGACTAATAGCTTACTGTTATTGGGGGTTGCCTACAAGAATTGAATTAAAAAACAATTCGATAGACGAAAACAGCAACCACATAATACTGAAAAATAGCAGATTATTATGGGATACAGGTGCAAGCGGCTCTGTATTATTTGAAGATTTTTCACAGGATAAGACTCTTTTAGGATTATCTATTATATCCGATTATAGCTATAAATTTAAGATAAAAAAGATGTTTTTTACTCATAATATTACGATTGGAAATATTGTTATCAGAAATTTTATTTATACAAAAATAGATACTGAAAAAGCCGAAAGTATTCTAATGGCAACAGACGATAGCGGTATCTTGGGTATGAATGTTATCGGCAATTACAATTGGCTATTGGACTTTGAGGAAAACATTTTGCAAAATTTTGACAAAACATATAAATACAATGATTTACCTGCATTGGCATTGAAATATACCTCAAAGCGTTATCCTTTTTCGACCATACAAATAGATAAAATAAGGATAAAAAAAATATTAATAGATAGCGGATTTAATACAGACATTAGGCTTTTGAAATCGGATATTGACGAGATTAATAAAAATATAACCCCCGATACAATTATAGAAGGCTCATCAAATAGTCTGTTTTCGGACAGTATTCCCCATAGAGAGTACATATACACAAATATAAAGATAAACAATGTAGTTTTTGATTCTATATCCATAATAGAGAGTAATAGACCATTAATCGGTATCGGTTTTTTCCGTAAGTTCGACCGCGTTTTCTGGGATAGCGGCAACAGAGAAGTCAGGTTTTATCGTGATTGATAGCGGATTATTTATTTTTTTGTTTTTTATTGAAATTTTTATGTTCCACTGAAATTTTATTTCAGTGTAGTGTCGTACTTTTGCAGCACTGAATTTTTTCGATGCGCATTTATAAAAGTCAGTAGTAAGTTAAAAGTTTAATAATTAATTAAAAAAAATCAAAAAAAGATGAAGAGATTCGATTTGAATGCTATGGGTGTACAAGAGATGAGCCATAGCGAAATGGTAAAAACAGACGGTGGTCTTGGTCCTTTAATTATTGTGCCAATTATTGCAATTGCACTTGCAACTTCTAGCTGTGGTAATACTATAGTGAAAGGGAATAACAATAATGTTAATAATGAAGGCGATAAAAATACAGGTAACGGTAACGGCAATAAGGACAACGGAAGCAACAATGGTACTAATAACAAGCAAGAAAAAAAATAGACCATTGTAGTTTTTCAATTAAAGAATGAGGGTATATCGTTTTTGATATACTCTTATTTTTACTAATTTTGTAAGACATTAAAAACATAGAAATGAAAAAGAAGAAATTAATTTTAATAGTGAGTATTGTAGCAGTTGTGATACTGTGTATAAGTGTAATAATTATTTACTGTTATTGGTTTTTTCCTACAAGAATTGAGATAAATGATAAACAATTAGATAAAACACAGAAACTTATTATTTTAAAAGATAGTCGTTTTGTTTGGGATACAGGTGCAAGTGGCTCAGTAATTTTCAATGAGTTGGGAAGCAGTAGACTAAAGATTGGCATAGGGACAGTTACTGATTTTGACAGTAAAACAAAATTATATCCTATCTGTTTTGCTCGAAATATTAGTTTTGATTCTATTACACTCAATAACTTTATCTACAATGAAATTATGATAGATGATGTAGTACCTGGAATACAAAATTTAAATAGTATTGGCATTTTGGGAATGAATGTAATTGGTAATCATAATTGGTTGCTTGATTTTACCTCTGATAAAATATACAATTTTGACAAAAATGTAGAGTATAATCCGTCTCCACAATTACGATTAACCTACAGAAAAAGAAAAACTCCCACTACAGATATTAAAATTGGTGGACTTGATATGAAAAAACTACTCATTGATAGTGGCTTTTATGGAGATATAAAACTCTATAAATCAGATATAGATGAGATTAATAAAATTATAAAACCCTATACTATTATTGATGAAGTTTCAGATGGTCTATTTGTAGGTAATATTAAGAGTCAAAATTATATATATACGAATGTTAAAGTAAACAATGTCGTTTTAGACACATTGTCTATAATTGTGAGCAAAAGACGACTGCTCGGTGCAGGTTTTTTCCGTAAGTTCGACCGCGTGTTTTGGGATAGCGGAAGCAAAGAAGTTAGATTTTATAGAGACTGATATTGAGACATAT
>JAUMYH010000121.1:906-2432 GCA_030528745.1 Bacteroidota bacterium | reverse complement strand
GATAGTGTTTTTGTATTTGTCAAAACAAAATCTCCTAAAAAAGCAATTTTTTCCATATTTTCTTTTGTTTATATACATATATACCAAATAAAACGCATAGAATAAGAGCCGATAAAACTCTATGTATGAGTGGTATTTCTATATTCATTTGAATGATTGTTATTATAAAAATAATTACATAAAACAAAATAAACTTTTTTATCTCAAATCCAATATAATGAAGTCTTTCCGTAAAATACCAACTAAACAAAATTAAAAAGAAATTTGTAAAAATCAGGGAATAAACAACACCTTTCAATCCAAATACGTTTATTCCTATTAGTAGGAAAGATACGTTTAATACCGCAACAGATAAATATATATACGTAAGATATATCATTCTCTTAGATATCGCGATACCTATATCTACAATCCCTTTTATGATAAACAAACCGTTAAATAAAAATAAACCAGGCAATAAAAATTTTATTTTGTAGTAACTAGGAACAGTAAAAAAAGTAACAATTTCTGTAGAGAATAATGACACAAAAGTAACTAAAAAAAATGTAGTGTACAGAGCCAATGAATATATATACCTAAATTTTATCTGATAACTACCGCTTTTTAGTGACTCATACATATATGGCACCCAAGCCATTGAAAAAGCTACATTAATCAACTCCAAAGCAGAAGAAAATTTCACGGCAACTGCATAAAGCCCCAAAGACGATGTTGATAAAAATGTAACCAATATAAAACGATTGATACGCGCGGTGCTTTCACTTCCGATTCTGGCCGGAAATTGCGGAATAGAATAGTGAAGCATTTCTTTTAAAATTGATAAATCAAAACACCAAACAAACTCTCGCCTTAAAAAATAAAATTGAGCTGCTACAATAACAATATATCCAAATAACTGACCCAAAAAGACACTCTTTATCCCTAAACTTAATTTAAAAACAAAAAACAGCACTAATGATGTTGTTAGCAAAACTTGAAAAAACGTGACAATCGAAAAAACAAACGATTTTTTCAAATAGCGTAACACTATAAAGTTCAATATACTCATATTTAAGAAAGGAATTATCCACGATGCTATCATAATCTCAAGAGAATACCCCATCTGTTTAAAAAAGAAAAATGATATTTTTTTAGCAAGTAAGCACAACAGCAAGGATCCAAAAGCTGACATAAACGTAGTGAAAATTAGAACCGTTGATATCATTCTTCTTCGTTTTTTTGTATCTAATTCATAATAGTACCTCTGTATAGATGTTTCTAATTGTAACATTCCAAAGACTAAAAACACTTGACACATCGTCTGAATCATATCAATTATCCCATTTTCTGATTCAGAAAACACCCTAACATACACTGGTATCAACAATAAAGATATGAACCTACTTAATCCAGAAGTCAGTCCATATATAAAAAATGATTTTATCAAATTTTCAACTCTCACTGAATAATTATTTTTTTGATCAAACAACCAATCTGATTTTTAGTTGTATATTATTCAACAAAAAAACGACATCTTTTTCCTACAT
>JAUMYH010000121.1:0-896 GCA_030528745.1 Bacteroidota bacterium | reverse complement strand
TTTTCAGCACATTTACAAGCTTTGATGTAAAAAGTTGATTGTTGTTTTTTTCCACAAAAAAAATATTATTAGTATCTTCTAAATACATCGAAACCTCACCAACATTCGTTATAATAGAGGGGATAGCCGTAGCTAAATATTCAGCCAACTTGGAGGGAAAGCCTCCTTTATTCTTATCCACATCAGATCGTACAAGAATATGTATTGTCGATTTCATTAAATATTCTATAACTTCTTGATGCTCTAAACGACCTGTAAATTCTATTTTTTTATAAAGATCAACTCTCTTCGCAAATGCTTTTATTTTGTCAAATTCGTCTTTTTCAGCATCTCCTATTAACACCAATCTATAATTGTTATACAAATACGCGTCACCATAAAAAATACGTATCATATCTTCCAAATTGTCTTTACCCCCTCCCATATACCCACAATATGTTATTATATTTTCTTTTTTCACGCTATCTTTTAAGCAAAATTTTGACAAATCTACCAAAAAAGGGATTACAATAAACTTCACTTTAGGGTCAGTGTATTTCTTGTAATAGTTTTCTAATACGTATGAACAGGTTACAAAAACATCTATCCTCTTTAAGCATTTTTTATACAAATTCTCAAATAAAACAGATCTAAAAGTCTTACTAGGATATAAATAAAATACAGGGTATTCAGTCCTCTCATGTAACACTATAAGACCTCTTCTCTTTGCAAATATTATCAAAAAAGGCAAATGTATCTCACCATATAAATACAGGAGATCGCCTTTCCTCATTTTTTTTAATTCCTTAAAAAAAAACAATATTTTTGAAAACACCCTAAACACAGACATATATCCTTGATCTACAATAGATATACATTTTACCTCAAACTGATTATCCTCAAATCCTTTGATAGTT
>JAUMYH010000120.1 GCA_030528745.1 Bacteroidota bacterium | reverse complement strand
TGCCACTTTTATACGTGGTGTTTTCGGAATTTTAAGTAAAGTAATGAAAAAATAAACGATGAAGAAAATGAAAAGAATATTAGCAATTGCCTTATTTTTACTGATGGTTATAGCCTGCAACAGAACTGATAATACTTTTTTGATAACGAATGACAATGTTGGGGTGTTACGAAAAAATACGCCCATTTCAAAATTGGATTCCATTTACGCCAAAGATTCGCTTGTGAATACCACTTTTGAAGGGGAACTCCGTTATGCAAGCACCGAACGAATTATTATTTTTGAAAAAGGAGGGAAGGAGCTATTGGAAATTACGCCTGCTGTGAATGCGGACAATGAAAAAGTTGTGGAGAGTGTACAGATTTTGGATTCCCGTTTCATCACAGAGCAAGGTATTTCGCTGGCAAGCACTTACAAGGATATCAAAAAATTATATAAAGATTTTGATATTCAACAAACTTTGAGTAGTATTTTAATCACAATTCCAAATCGGAATTATTATTTTACCATTAATAAATCGGACGTGAAGAGTAAAAACTTCGGTTTATCGTCAGAGATTACTAAAAACGATATTGAAGAAGATGCCAAACTATCTCGAATTGTGATTACGTGGGATTTATAAAATATTGTAAATGAATTGTTTACAACCAAAAATATCGGTAACAATTATCGGTGCAGGAAATGTAGCCTTTCATTTGATGAATGTGCTGACAGAAAATGAAAAATCAGAAGTAAAGCAGCTTTATAATAGAAGTGGCTTTACTTCTGATTTTCAGCATTTTAAGGTGGATAAAATAACCGATTTATCTCATCTCAAACCCTCCGATATTTGTATTATAGCCGTTAAAGATGAAGCCATATCGGAAATTTCCGAGCAGTTGCCTTTTTCGGGAAATTTGGTAGTACATACCTCTGGAAATACATCTGTAAAATTAATTAACAATTGTAATCGAAGAGGCGTTTTCTATCCGCTACAATCTTTTTCTAAAACCAAACCTATTGATTTTCAAAAAGTTCCTATATGTATTGAAGCTGAAAACGATCAGGATTATCAATTATTGAAGCGTTTAGCGTCTATTTTTACGGATAGAATTTACCAAATGGATAGCCATCAACGGAAAATGTTACACATTGCAGCCGTTTTTGCCAATAATTTTACAAATCATTTAATTGAAATTAGTTACAAAATATGTGAAAAAAATCACATTCCTACCCAAATTTTAGCTCCCTTAATTGATGAGACGTTTGAGAAATTACAAAAATTATCTCCGTACGAAGCTCAAACAGGACCTGCTAAACGGGGTGATATGCAAACTCTCAAATCTCATTTTTCGTTACTTGATGCAAATCAAAAAGAAATTTATAAAATAATAACAAATTCAATATTAGATACTTATGGAAAAGAAAAGTTATAAAGAGTTTTTAAAAAATATCACAACATTTGTTTTTGATATAGATGGAGTTTTAACAAACGGACAGGTTTTGGTCACTAATGAAGGAGAATTACTCAGAAGTATGAGCGTAAAAGATGGTTTTGTGATGAAGTTAGCTGTTGAAAAAGGTTATAACATTTGTATCATTACTGGTGGAAACAATCAAGGAGCTAAAAAACGTCTTGAAGATTTAGGTATTACTGATATTTTTATGAAAAAAGCCCAAAAATTAAACTCTTTTTTACAATATCAGCAACAGAAAGGTTTAAAAAAAGAAGAAATACTATATATGGGGGACGATATACCTGATATTCCACCGATGCTACATTCAGGACTGGCAACTTGCCCGCAAGATGCTGTTCCAGAGGTAAAAGCCGTTGCCAATTATATTTCGCACTTGAATGGGGGAGAAGGCTGCGTTAGAGACGTAATTACACAAGTTTTAAAAGTTCGTGGAGATTGGAATTTTTAATAATATTGATTTTAAAATTACGTAATTTACTGGATATGAACAGATTATATGAAATAAATAAAGAATTAGTTTAATACTTATTGATTTTATAATATACCATCACCAATAATAGAAATAAAAATCGGATTAAATTACTGATTATCAGCAATTTAATCCGATTTTTTTATATGTTAAAAAATAAAATGACAATCTGTCATATGTTATATAATTGTTAATAAAATTAAAGTATAGATTTACAAAATAAATTATAACTAATTTATAATCAGCAATTTATATAAAATAAAAATATTTTGAATTAAAGTTGATATAATTTATTAATTATGGAAAAACCTAATATAAGCCATAAAAGCATTGAGATAACCTTTCATATTAGATAAAAATTATAACATCTAGATATTCACAGAGAATAAAAATAATAGCTATTTTGCGATACAATATTCTCAATATGTACATTTTTAGCCTTGTTTATAATTGTAAAAAAGTTAAAGGTTTTCAAAAATTTCAAAGCTATTATCATCGTAAAAGAAAATAATCTTT
>JAUMYH010000119.1 GCA_030528745.1 Bacteroidota bacterium | reverse complement strand
TAACTCTTACAAGAAGAGGTATTTCTGTTTCATCATATCTGAAAGGGATTACTGGCAATTTCAACCAGTTATAAACATGAATGTTTCCGTTATTATCCTCAAGTCTAAGATACGACTCAGGTTCCTTGTCCGCTATAAGAGAGTTGTTCCAATTATAATATTCGACTCCCGCTTCTCTGTACACCTCAACCTTTGTAGATGTCTGAAATCCCCCGTCCTTAAACTCCTTAATTGTATAAAGTCGCACAATATAGTCAAGTTCCTCGTGCTCTTCATCTTTCCACACAGGGATAACATTTCTTCCGTCAAATCTCTTAAATTTCAGTTTCCCGTCATTTCCGATATAAACATATAACCAACCGATACCGTACTTATAAGCATCTTTTCCAATCATTCTCAAAAGTTTCAAAAATCTGTCATTAATTATTTTTTTTACCGAGTCCCCATATTCCTTATTTTCGGATTGAAATGCAAGATTTTTAGACAACAGATAGTTAGTTTTCTGGTCTATTAATTTTGAATATTGATTATCTACTAACCTTGAAACTTTAACATTTTTTAACGGCTCCAGTTGACCATTTTCATTTATCATTTCTCGTTGCCTTTTCAATACATCGTGTTGCCCTTCATAGTACTTATAGCTATCTTCCATTTGCTTCTTTTTCTTCGACATCAGAAAATCGTTAATTAATCTTTCAAGCTCATTTCCCATTTTATTTTTTCTCCTAAATAATTTTTTTATAAATTCAAACATTTTTCACTTCTCCTTAAAGTGTGTATTTCCCTCTCACATTCGTTCTTTCTGCTACTCCTGTAGTAGCATCAGGAGCATCGTCATATTTGTTTTTCCCCTCTTTTTGATATTTATTCATAGCGTTATAGTATTCCGACCATTTATTTTTCCAATTAATCGGAAAATAAATATGATCCATAACCCAAGTACTGTTAGAAATAATTCTTGATATTTTATTTTTCGATTGATGAAACCACATTATTCTACAAGCATTTGTTTGATAGTCAGTCTTTAAAATTCTATCTATATTTCGAGCGAATCCTCGACCGCCATTGTTACTTTCAATTATGGCTAAATTTACTCCAAATTCAAAATGTCGTTTTGCAACTTCTTTTTCAGTTATCTCCATTCCTTCTTTCGTATAATACACATCGAGGATATAAGCTTCTTTATTATATACTCCGTATATGATGCTACATAGATAGTCAATTCCCATATCTGCTGTATCTGTATAACTACATATACGCTCAAACTCAAAATTAATTTTATTGTAAGTTTTAAATGATGTATATAACTTCCCTTTTAAATCTATCGGTTCTTGTTGATAGTTCGCACTTGCTATATCTATTCCCATTGTTTTTACTTTTTTTTCATATTCTTTTTTTGATAATATTTCATCACACAACATATATCCAGTATCTGTCAAAGCTTTCATTTTTATCTGTTTTATAATATATCCCGATTCTTTTAAATATTCTCTTGCCCTTCCTGCTAAATCATTTGAATGCCATCTTGTCATTATGATTATTATCTTTCCATTTGCCTCAAGTCTTGAAAGCATCGTATTTGTGAACCATTCCCAGTGTTTTTCTAGGATATTTTCATTATTTGCCTCCTCGGCATTCTTAATCAGATCATCAATTATAATTATATCAGCCCCGAAGCCTGTCGCCGTACCCGTAGGAGATGTGGCAAGGTAATTACTATACTGTCCCTCAAGGCTCCAAAGATTCATTGCCCCGTCACCTTTTTTTATCCGAATATCAGGAAATATATCGTTATAGACAAGTCTATCGGGATCAGCTTTTATTTCAGATATTGTATTCCTTACAGCTTTTGAGAATACAGTTGACAGTGTTTCATTATAGGATCCGGTCATTATCTTTTTGGATGAATTTCTACCAAGCAACCATTCAACAAACATTGTAGCGGTCCTACTTTTACCATGTCGAGGAGGTAAATTTATTATCAATACATCTTCTTCACTTTCAATAAATTCTTGCATAGTATTGCATAGACTAACTAAATATTCTCTATCTTTTTTATAAAAATCAGGGGACATAAAATGACAATAAAAAAAGAACTCCCGTCTTGCAAGTTCTTTTTTTGCTTCTCTTTTAATTATTTCCTTATCCATTTGCTAACCTCTTTAATTCTTCCGTTGTAAGCCCCTCAAAGGGATTATTCGACTTTATCTCTCCTGACAATTGTATTTTGTCATTGAACATTCCAAGATGCCTACCAAGCAATTCAAGGGCTTTTTCTTTGTTATAAAAAGTTATTTCAATACCATTTTTAGTTTTTTTTACTCCCGATATGCATGCTTTTTGTTCTTCTGATAACTCGCTAAAGTCTTTTATAATTACTGTTTGGTATTTTATATTATTCATTTCTTGGATTCCAACACTGACAATTCCTGTCCTATCTGTA
>JAUMYH010000118.1 GCA_030528745.1 Bacteroidota bacterium | reverse complement strand
AAAAAGAGCGGATTGTCGGAAACATATAAAAAATCTTGTCGGAAATAATCTATCACATACATGCTTTTGTAGGTAGTGTGCGAAAAGGCTTCGATATCTTCAATGATATGATTGATGTTGTCATATGCCTCATCGGGAATGTAATCAATAGTATTCTCCCCAATAAAAAAGTGTTTTATTTCAGTCATAAAGAAAGTGTTTATAAAATTGCAACAAAGATACAAAAAAAGAGAGCATACTCAATTGGGTAATTCTTTATACTGCAAAGCACAATTACCCAATTGGGTATTGTTGGACGAAACTAGGTGGACTAATTTTGTATTATCAAACTTTTAAATACACAAAAAGGAATATGGACAGATTTATTACTTTTTACGGTGATTATTCAATTGGGCAACTGAAATAAACGCGACGAGCTGCCTATTGCCAGACTGTTCGGAATAGATCGTATAAACAACACTTCATTTAAAGATGACGGGATTGATATATGGCACGTGGGAAGATTTGCTGTAAGTTCCGGTTTGGGGCGTGGCGCTCTTTCTCTCTTTCGCGTACTGATGATGTTTGCCATGGCGCCCATTTGCAAGAAAGAAAAAGCAAACGATGACACTCCCTACTTAATAAGTAAAGGATTGGCATATTGGTATCTATACAAATATAAATTAGAAGGAGCTGCTCTAAAAAACAGAATCTTTCTTTCTCAGAGCATTACATAAAAACACCGAAGACCCTTGTTTATTATACAACATGGCAACTATATATTATCTGATTCCTTTTGATTAAGTTAATAATTAAATAAAGAAAAATCTACACTCATGAAAAAAATGAATCTTATTATCGTTCTTTTGTTCGCACTTATTACGAATAATTATTCTCAATCCATTGTTAAGGGGCGTGTAGTAGATAAAGATGGTGCACCTATTCCATACACATCTGTAAGGCTCTTGGATACGGACTCGACATTTGTAAAAGGAACGGCTACAGATACTTTGGGGGCTTTCCAATTCGAAAATGTCTCCCAAAACCGCGATTTAAAGTTGGCTTTCACCAACATTGGTTATGAGCCTGCACTTCTTTCCATACATACATCCAAAGATGTACTTGAAGTACCTCTTGTAATGTTAAACCCTGGTTCTATTCTACTCAAGGAGGTTGAAATCAAGGCGCAAAGTATTATACGCTCAGGGGAGAAAGTTCTTATTATTCCTGAAAAAAAAATAACACAGCATTCTAAAACCGGTTATGACTTACTGTATAATTTGATGATACCCGGCATTCAGGTAGACAGACATGAAGGAACAGTAAAAACTATCGGAGGAAACGTTACTTTGTATATCAATGGCAGAAAAGTAGATTATCGCGAAATACAAAATCTCAATCCGAATAGTGTGGTAAAAGTTGAATATTTTGATAACCCTACAGGTAACTATTTAGGAGATGTTGCATCCATAAACTATGTAATTAAAGAAGCAACATCAGGAGGATATTTAGCTTTTGATGCCAAGCAAATAATTGGTTTTTTGGGAGGAGACTATAATTTTGTAACAAAAATAGCCGATAAACAAACCGTTTATACTGTTTTTGGTGGACACTCAATGGAGAGATACAACGGAATTGAAGCTAATGTGAAAGAGACATTTATTTTCCCCGGTTATACCGTAAATAGGAACGGAATTACTAAGGATGCTTTGTCCAACAACAATCATCAATATCTGCAATTTATGGTGCAAAATCAGAATGAAAAAAGAGCATTATCAGGCAAAGTTACATTCGTCAGAAATGAATCACCCAATAATATTCAAAATAATGAACTGGAATACAGCGGATATTACAATAAAAAAATTAGTTCACATTCCAACAGAAATCAATTGGGTTGGATGCCTTCTATTGAATTGTATAGCGGGTTTAATCTACCTAACAATCAGCACTTAAACGTATCTTTATATGGTTCTTTGGCAGACAATAAATATGAAAGAATGTATTCCGAACCAAATTTTATCTCGCAAAGTACAACGAAAGAGAAGTTTTATAACATAAATACTTCTGCAAATTACAACATTCAGTTAAAAAACAACAATTCGTTTGCGGCTCAATTTCATCATTTCCACAAAATAAGCATTGCAGATTACAGCGGGGATTATGACATATCCCAACGCTTGTGGTCTGGCGAGACACTCCTATTTCTTGGCTATAACCAGCAAATTGGACAAAGACTCCATTATTCTATTCAGCCCGGAACTTCCTTGTTGCAATATGCCTTAAAAGGAGATACCCCTAATAGACAATACTCTGCACGTTTAAACATGTCTTTGATGTACATGTTATCTCGACAACAGCAAATTCGCCTTGTAGCAAATATAGGTAATAGTTTTCCTCAAATTGCGACTCTAAATAGAGTAGATCAAGTAATCGACTTTTTGCAAATAAAGCGAGGTAATCCTAATTTAAA
>JAUMYH010000038.1 GCA_030528745.1 Bacteroidota bacterium | reverse complement strand
TCAGGAATACCATCACCATCTGTATCAGGACATCCATCGAATTCTTTCAAACCTGCCTCTTCTGGACACAAATCATCTTTATCATAAATTCCATCATCATCAGTATCTTTACCTCCGAACTTCACTGTAAGACCTACAAAATGTTGCATGTGCGATGGAAGATCTGCTCTTACATCTTCAAACGAATGCTTGTAATTTGAACGGAAAGACAAACCTAAACGCTCTGTAAACCAAAACGCAAGACCTAAACCTCCGCCTACAGTACCTCCTGAACGGTCACCATAGAATGTGTACCCCCCTCCAATATGAATTGATGGGTCAAACCATTTAGAACCTAACAAATTCATAAACGAGTATTTCACAGCTCCATCAATACCGTAGTATTGTAAATCTCCTGGATTTGTAACATTATAATTTCCTTGTGCATCACGGAACTCTACAAATTTATCAATTTTGTTGATAGACCCCGTAACTCCAAAAGAGAAACCTTTTCCGATGTATCTGTCTACAGATACAAAAGAAACTGAAGGAATGTAATTCCAATTGTCTTTAACGTTAAAATACTGAGACAACTGCTGTGCAACTGGACTTGCCGCACTTACTCTTGTGTCTACTGCATTTGCTCCAAAACTGATAGCCCACTTGTTGTTCTCATCTTGAGCCTGAACACCTAGACCAGCAGCAAGCAAAACAACTGTAAAAAGTTTGTTGAAATGTTTCATTGTTTTTAAATAATATAATTTACTATGCAAAGGTAATATCTTATATTGAGACTACCAAAAGAAAACTTAATTTTTAACTATTCCAAGTTTTTTACCTACCTTTTCAAAAGCCTCTACCGCTCTATCAATATGCTCCTCGGTATGTGCTGCCGAAAGCTGTACCCTTATACGAGCCTTATCTTTTGGAACCACAGGATAGAAGAAGCCTATAACATAAATCCCCTCTTCCAACAGTGCATCGGCCATCACCTGCGATAATCTGGCATCGTACAACATTACAGGAACTATAGCCGAATCGCCATCTATGAAATCAAATCCAGCTTTTTTAATCCCAGCCTTAAATCGCTTTACATTTTCTTCCAATTTATCTCTAAGCGAGGTGTCTTTTTCCAAAAGCTCAAACACTTTAATAGATGCACCTACAATAGCTGGAGACAACGAATTTGAAAACAAATAAGGTCTTGAACGCTGACGCAACATCTCTATAATCTCTTTTTTACCTGTAGTATATCCGCCCATTGCTCCGCCTAATGCTTTTCCGAACGTTCCTGTAATAATATCCACTCGTCCCATAACTCCCTTCGCCTCAAGCGTACCCTTGCCTGTTGCTCCAATAAATCCTGCCGCGTGGCACTCGTCTACCATCACCAAGGCATCGTATTTGTCCGCTAAATCACAAATAACATCTAACGGAGCCACCAATCCGTCCATCGAAAAAACACCATCGGTAACTATAATCTTAAATCTACAATTATCCGCAACCGCCTTTTTGAGTTTTTCCTCAAGGTCTGCCATATCATTATTTTCGTATCTGTAACGTTTTGCCTTACACAATCTCACTCCGTCTATGATAGAGGCGTGATTCAAACTATCAGATATAATTGCGTCTTCTTCAGTAAACAAAGGCTCAAAAACACCTCCGTTTGCATCAAAAGCCGCTGCGTATAATATGGTGTCTTCAGTTCCGTAAAATTTTGCTACACTACGCTCCAACTCTTTATGAATATCTTGTGTTCCACAAATAAACCGAACCGAACTCATTCCGAAACCATGCGTATCCAAAGCGTCTTTAGCAGCCTGAATGACTTCAGGATGCGAAGAAAGCCCCAAATAATTATTAGCACAAAAGTTCAGAACTTTTTTATCGTTTACCACTATCTCTGCACCTTGAGCCGAAGTTATTATCCTTTCTTTTTTAAACAACCCATTCTGCTCTATGCTCTGCAATTCTTTTTCTAAATGTTCTTTTATCTTTCCGTACATAATTTTGTTTTTAATGGGGTAAAGATACATCATATAATTATATTTTCAAATCCAAACCGCTCTAAACTTATTTTTTATTCTTATTAAAAATTACTATAAATTAATGTGTGTAAATCAAAATAAATCCCTACCTTTGGAGTTTTATTTTAACTCATAACCATTTGTAAATGAAAACACCTATATTTCAAAGACAAGATTCTCTGAAATTTTTCAGAACACTCAACAGCAGAGTAAATAATTACTTCAAAGACAACAACATCAAAAAATCGGGCAATTGGGCTTTGCACCTCAAAACGATAATTATGTTTCTGTTATTTCTAGGGCCTTACTTTTTGATTCTTACGCTTGATATTCCTGGTTGGGTTCAATTATTACTCACCATAATCATCGGGATTGGTATGGCTGGGGTTGGTATGAATGTTATGCACGATGGCAATCACGGAGCATATTCTGAAAAACCTTGGGTAAACAAAATAATGGGTTCGAGCATTTACATCTTGGCTGGAAATGTCTACAACTGGCAAGTACAACACAACGTGTTGCACCACACTTACACCAACATACATGGTCATGACGAAGACCTTGACGCAGGAAAAATTATCCGTTTTAGCAAAGAAGCAGAGTGGAAAAAGTTTCACAGATTCCAACACTATTATTCTATTTTTCTGTATGGTTTACTTACCTTTAACTGGGCTTTGGTTGCCGATTTTAAACAGATGAGACGCTATCTCAAACGCAGATTATCATACGGAGAATTTAAAAATCCTACTTTTCAATGGACGGTGCTTTTTGTTACCAAGGCTATTTATTTTACGATATGGTTGGTAGTACCTATGTTGTTGGGCGTTACTTGGTGGAAGGTGCTTTTGGGATTTTTTGTTATGCACTACACCGCAGGGCTTATTCTTAGCGTGGTGTTCCAATTGGCACATGTTGTTGAAGATACACATACACCAACACCTAATAAAGATGGCGAAATGGAAAATACTTGGGCTATACACCAATTATATACTACAGCAAATTTTGCCCCTAAAAACAGACTTATCAATTGGTATACTGGAGGATTGAATCACCAAATTGAACATCATATTTTTCCTAATATCAGCCATATACACTATGGGAAAATTGCAAAAATTGTGAAGGAGACGGCTCAAGAGTTTAACCTTCCTTATTATGAGTTCAAGACAACACGCGAAGCTATAGCATCGCATTTCAGACATCTTAAAGAACTGGGGGCTAAACCTGTCACCATCTAAATAAATATTTATGAATCATCTATTATCGAACAGAATCAACGCTTTAGAAGTATCGCAAACTTTGGCAATGGCTGCTAAGGTACGAGAGCTTCGCAGTCAAGGAAAAGATATTATTAGTCTAAGCCTTGGCGAACCTGACTTCAATACTCCTGACTTTATTAAGGATAGTGCTATTGAGGCTATACACCAAAACTATAACTTCTACACGCCTGTTGAGGGATACCTCGAACTTAAGGAAGCTATTTGCAAAAAATTCAAACGCGACAACAATCTGGATTACAAACCTTCGCAGATAGTAGTGTCTACAGGAGCAAAACAATCGTTGTACAACCTTACTCAGGTGCTTATCAATCCTGGAGACGAATGTATATTACCTGCTCCGTATTGGGTTAGCTATTCGGAAATGGTCAAAATGGCTGGTGGAATCCCTGTGGAAGTTCCTACAACTGTAGAAACAGACTTCAAAATCACTCCCACTCAGCTTGAGGCGGCAATTACAGACAAAACCAAATTGATTTTATTCAATTCGCCTTGTAATCCAAGTGGGTCTATTTACACTCGTGAAGATATTACCGCTATAGCTCAAGTTCTTGAAAAATATCCTAACATACTGGTTGTTTCTGACGAAATTTACGAACATATTAACTTTGCTGGAAACTTCTGCTCTTTCGCTGCAGTTGAAGGAATGTATGACAAAACCATTACTGTAAACGGTGTTTCTAAGGCATTTGCCATGACAGGATGGCGTATAGGATATATCGGAGCTCCTGAATATATAGCTAAGGCTTGTGCCAAAATGCAAGGGCAAGTAACCAGTGGTACAAACTCTATTGCCCAACGTGCCACCATTTCTGCCGTTTCTGCCGACCCTAAAGTTCTTTCCGAAATGGTAGCCGAATTTCACAAACGCAGAGATATTGTAATCAAGATGCTTAAAGAAATTCCGAATATCAAAATCAACAACCCTGAAGGGGCTTTCTATGCCTTTCCTGATGTTTCTTGGTATATAGGAAAAACCTTAAACAACACAAAAATCAATACTGTTGATGACTTGGTGATGTATATTTTGGAAGAAGCCAATGTGGCTACAGTAACTGGTGCAGCATTCGGAAATTCGAACTGTATTCGATTATCTTATGCAACCAGTGAAGACCTTTTAATAGAGGCTCTTACTCGTATGCAAAAGGCTTTTGCCAAAGTAAAATAAAACCTTTTTCGCACAACTATACAGAAAATATCCCAAAGAAGAATCGGATTCTTTTTTGGGATATTTGTTTGTCAATATCTTAAGGAATTACCTTTTGGCCCTCCCATTCTACAATACCTCCTAACAAATTGTATGTACATTTAAAACCCTGACTATCCATAATATTACAAGCCCTTTGACTACGCATACCCGAACGGCAGTACACGTAATAATTTTTGGATTTGTCTGCCTGTTCCAAAAAAGCGTTGAAGTCATCTTCTGTATTAATATCCGCATAAACCGCATTTGGAATAACGCCCTCTGCCTGTTCTTGACTTGTACGCACATCTACTATCACTGCATTATCATCAGTCGCTAGGAGTTCTCTCCATTCTTGTTGTGTAATGTTTTTCATACCTAATTTATTTTTAACAAATTTACGTTTTTATTCTTACAAACTAATAATTTTTCTAACCAAAAACTACTCCTGAACAATGATCATGCTTAGCCCCTGTTACGCTTGACAATACATTGTTTGTATTGTGTAATCTTAAATATCCTAACAAGGCAAAAATTAATGCTTCCTTATATTCAATGAGTTTACTATCAGGAATCACTACTTCAAAACTTGGCATCAAATATTGAATACGCTCTATCAGAAAATCATTATATACACCGCCTCCCGTTACCAACATTTTTCCTTTGTTTCCGTCTAAAGACTTTGCTATTTGCATGGCAATATGCTCTACAAAAGTCCTAAGTAAATCAACAGGATTTTCCTTGTCTATATAAGTCTGAAAATATCGGTTCACAAATTCGATTCCCAATGACTTTGGCGGAGATTGTCTATAAAATTCTAAAGCATTTAACTTGGTTAATAGTTCATTATTGACGTTTCCAGCCCTTGCAATCCGCCCCCTATCATCATACTTTAACCCTATTTTTTGAGCCGTCAAATTCAAAATGGTATTTACTGGACAAATATCATACGCCCTCCTCACACCATTTTCATCAAAAGATATATTTGAAAACCCTCCTAAATTAAGGCAATAATCATACTGACCAAACAATATCTTATCGCCTATAGGAACTAAAGGAGCTCCTTGCCCTCCTAACTGCACATCTTGTACCCTAAAATCACATACTACTTTACAATTGGTAACTTGTGCAATTTCTTTGAAATTGCCTATTTGTAACGTATATCCTTTATCGGGCTGATGCCTAATGGTATGCCCATGTGAAGCTATAGCATCTATACTTGTAATGCCTTCATAATCAACCCATTGACTAATAACATTAGCCAAATAATGCGTGTATTCTTTATTGAATTTTTCTAAATCCGAGTCCGAATAAGTTATTGCTTCTTTGAGTTTTTGATACATCTTATCATCATAGGCGATTGTGGTGGTCTTAAGCAACTGAAAAGAAATCTTTCCATCGGTATTTTCAAAGACCACCTCCGCCAAATCCATCCCATCTAACGAAGTGCCTGACATTACACCTATGATTTTCATTTACAATTATTTATTTTTAAATTTTTCCAATGCTTTTTTGGTAAAATCCGAAAGTACCAGTCTGCCAGAGATGGCTGCTCTTTGAGCCAGTAATGTATCCCAATGATCTGTGCCTTCCCAAATTATTTTTTTCATCTCGATGATTGCCTCTGGGTTGGATTCTACCAATTTTGAACAAAAAATTTCTAATTCTTTATCCAAATCCTTCACCGAATCGTATACCTCTGCATAAAGTCCTTTGTTTTTAGCCCAATAAGCATTCTTCCATTGATGCGGAGCAAAGGTCATTTCGCTCATAGCCCCTTTTCCTATTTTTCTGCTTACAGCAGGTTCAATCACAAAAGGTCCTATGCCAATTGCCAACTCTGAGAGTTTTATGGCAGCATCTACACTTGCCAGAGCATAATCACAGGCAGCAACTAGCCCTACGCCTCCTCCTACAACCTTACCGTGAACCCTTCCTACAATAATTTTGTTCGATTTACGCATTGCATTGATAACATTGGCAAATCCTGAAAAGAATTTCTTGCCCTTTTCTGCATCGTCAATTTGTAATAATTCATCGAAACTAGCTCCTGCACAAAAAACCCCACTCCCCTCACTTTTAAGCAATATCACCGATACCTCTTTGTTTGTGTTGAGTTGTTCCAATTCTGTTGTTAGCCTTTGCAAGAGTTCACTCGGAAAAGAGTTGCTCTGTGGATGACCAAATTCTATTATAGCTAGTTTGTTATCTATTTTCGTGTATAACGAACCGTTTTGTCTTGTTGTAGCCATTATTTATGTATTATTTCTTTTAAATATTTCCCTGTTAATGATTTTTCTGATTCAATAATTTGTTCTGGTGTGCCAAAAAACACCAAATCCCCTCCTTCTTCTCCTCCTTTTAATCCTATATCTATGATAAAATCAGCACATTTTATCAACTCTAAATTATGTTCAATAACTACTACCGAATGCCCTTTATCAATTAAAGCCCACAAAGAGTCTAATAATTTGTTGATGTCGTGCAGATGCAATCCTGTTGTTGGTTCGTCAAAGATAAACAATATTTTCTCTTTGGTTACTCCCTTTACTAAAAATGATGCCAGTTTGATACGCTGTGCCTCGCCTCCTGATAGGGTCGAGGACGATTGTCCTAACTGCACATACCCCAAGCCTACATCTTGCAGCGGCTGGATTTTCTGTACTATTTTGGGTTGTTTGTATTGGGTAAAAAAATCTATTGCCTGATCTACAGTCATTTTGAGTATATCATCAATATTTTTTTGCTCAAAAGTTACTTCTAGTACTTCTTTTTTAAATCTTTTCCCCTTGCACACCTCACACTCCAGATGAACATCGGCCATAAATTGCATCTCGATAGTTACCTCTCCCTCACCTTTACACACCTCGCAACGTCCACCTTCCACGTTAAATGAAAAATGCTTGGGTTGAAAACCTCTGACTTTTGACAATTTTTGTTTTGACAACAAATCTCGAATATCATCATAAGCCTTCAGATAAGTAATCGGATTGGAACGCGAACTTTTACCTATAGGATTTTGGTCAATGTATTCTACCGCTTTAATATGGGAAAAATTACCCTCCACAGCCGTAAACTCCCCTGGCTTGATTCCACACTCTTCTATAGCTTGCTTCATTGCTGGATACAAAATCTGTTTGACTAAGGTACTTTTGCCACTTCCCGACACTCCTGTAACCACGGTGAGGCAACCTAAGGGAAATTCTACATCTATATTTTTCAGATTATTGGCTCTTGCCCCAATTATTTTTACTACATTTTTCTTGTTTCTTCTGTGTTTGGGAAGTGCTATTTCCAACCTTTGAGATAAATATTTTGAGGTAAGCGAATCTTGTTTCAAAATTTGTTTAAAATTGCCTTGAGCCACCACTTCACCGCCTTTACTTCCTGCCAAAGGCCCTATATCTATGATATAATCGGCTTGTTTCATGATGTCTGGGTCGTGTTCCACCACAATTACCGTATTCCCCAAATCACGAAGTTTCTTCAGTACTTTTATCAATTTTTCCGTATCCTTTGGATGCAAACCAATACTGGGTTCGTCCAAAATATACATCGACCCTACCAAACTACTTCCCAAAGATGTTGCCAGATTAATTCTTTGGGATTCTCCGCCTGAAAGGGTTGCCGAATTTCGATTTAGCGTTAAATATCCCAAACCAACATCTTCCAAAAAGCCCAATCGATTACCGATTTCTAACAACAATCGCTTGGCTACATGTTGCTCATATTCTGTCAATTGCAAATTATCAAAAAAGACTTTAAGTTTCGCTATAGGTATATCTACCAATTCCGAAATGCTTTTTTGAGCAATTTTTACATACGAAGTCTCTCTTTTTAGTCGTGTTCCTTTACATTCTGGGCAAATGGTTTTACCTCTATACCTAGAGAGCAATACTCTATTTTGTATTTTGTAATTTTGTGATTCTATCTCCTTAAAAAAATCATTAAGCCCCGTAAAATACTCATTTCCATTCCACAACAATTCCTTTTGCTCTGTAGAAAGTTGAAAATATGGTTGGTGTACTGGAAATTCAAATTTATGTGCATTTTTTACAAGCTGGTCTTTAAAATATCGCATTGATTCGCCTCGCCAAGGAGCAATAGCATTTTCATAAACAGACAAAGATGTATTCGGAATTACCAACCCCACATCTATACCTACAGTGTTGCCAAATCCTTGACAAGTGGTACAAGCTCCATAAGGATTATTGAAGCTAAACATGTGCAAATTGGGTTCTGCAAAAGTAATTCCGTCAAGTTCAAATTTGTTGCTAAACACTTTTTGGTTATCTGTATTGTGTTCCCTAACAATACAAGTTCCTTTGCCCTCATAAAATGCGGTGGTAACAGCATCGGCCAATCGATTGTAAAACTCCTCATTATCCTGCACCACAATTCTGTCTACTACTATATAATATGGTTGCGACGAATCTAGCTCGGAGTGTAATACATCGTCTATTTTTAACACTTGGTCGTTAATCATCAGCCTCGAAAAACCTTGCTGAAGCAACAGACCGAGCTTCTGATTGATTGATTGTGATTCGTGAAAATGAATTTCAAACAAAAGCAACCACCTTGAGCCTCTTTCTTGATTTTTTATAAAATCAACCACATCTGTAACGGTATGTTTAAGCACTTCCTCACCACTTACAGGAGAGTAGGTTTTCCCTATACGAGCATACAATAGCTTGAGGTAATCGTAAATTTCGGTCGAAGTTCCTACTGTCGAACGAGCATTGGTCGTGTTTACTTTTTGCTCAATGGCTACAGCAGGTGCTATTCCTTTAATGTATTCTACTTTGGGTTTGTCTAGTTTCCCTAAAAATTGTCGTGCATACGACGACAGACTCTCTACATATCTACGCTGTCCTTCAGCATAAAGCGTATCGAAAGCCAATGTCGATTTGCCCGAACCTGACAATCCTGTAATTACTACCAATTTATTCCTCGGAATAGCCACATCTATATTCTTCAGATTGTGAAGTGCTGCTCCTTTTATAATGATATGGTGTTTTGGGTCTAATACTGATACGTCTATATTGCTCATTTGTCTTTTTGGTTATACACTACCTTTCTAATATTTTTTTTGAAATTTTATCTGAAGCTATTTTAGAGGCCAAAATTCCTAAGAAAATAATTGTAAAAAAGGTTATGGCTATATTTGTTATTGTAAATGCTACTGGATATGCCAAATGTTGATTAATCATCCACAAACCGAATTGCTTTTGTAACACAACTATTATTATACCCAACAAAAGTCCTACTACACAGCCTAAAAAGGTAAGTAACAAGCCTTTAAACAAAAATATCTTTCGCAGATTACCGATAGTAAGCCCCATAACATAGATTGTGCGTATATGCTCTTTTTTATCAATAATACTTATTATGATAGTACCTACTAAAGTAAAAAGGGTTACAATAATAATCAAGGTAATTACCAGATATACAATGATGTTTTCTGTATTGTGCATCTTATGCAACACCTCATTAAGCTCGTTTCTGTTTGAAATCTGAACATCGTCTCCAAAGATTTTGTACAATGCTTCCTTAACTTTTTTATCAAATTTATGAGATGTCAGTTTGAATTCTATTCCTGATATAGTCGAATCATCTTTATCTAAAAGAATCCGTGCTGTTTGAATATCTACCAATACATTTCGAGCATCTAATTCGACATCTTCAAAAGAATAAATCCCTGATACCTGTGTACCTACTTTGTTATAATCATCGTGAGATATAGTACCCTTTCCAGGTTTGGGTACCATAATTTCCAATGCATTATTATAATCAAATACACCTATCGAAAGGTTTTTGGCAATTCCGTAGCCTACTACCGCCTCCTTATAATTCTCAACCCACCTACCTATATAGATGTATTCTTGTATAGGATTAACCCACCGATACGTTGTATCGACTCCTTTCAGATGCGTTATCAACTCTTTTTGGTCATACCTCAAAAGTACTCTTTCTTGCAAAAAAGTCGAATATGATGCTATATGCTCTATATCATCAATGAGTTGTTTTTGCTCTGCCGTTATCTGAATGGTTTTGCCTTTTTGGGCAGTAAGTCTAAGGTCTGGATCCGAGGCATTAATAAATAACAAACTATATTCTCTAAGCCCACTAAAGGCCGACAGAATTACAAACATAACCATAGCTCCAACCACTATGGCTATGATAGATATTGCCGTAATGATATTTATAGCCGAAGACTTGCTTCGGCTATAAATATATCTTTTGGCAATATACAATGCTACATTCAAAATATTAGTTTTTATTCTGAATAATATCGTCTAGTATAAACACTGCCTCCTCTACATAAATATCTTTGGTCAGATTCTCGTGCCAACGCTCTCTCTTTTTAGCCAGTAATGAGTCGGTCTTAATCTGCTCTAATTCATAAGGCAACGAACTAAAAGTCAAGTTGTTTTTGTACTCTTTAATCTTATTAAACTCCTTGCGTTGCTCTTCTGCTTTTTTGCTTTTATCTACAAATTTCTTGTAATTCAGACTGTAATCATAATCGTTTTTTTGGTCATTAATCCACTTTGCATTTTTGTCTATCAATGCAAATTGAGGATTCTGTGCCACGCGTTCTTTGCTTTTTTCTATTATTTTGTCAAATACTCCTTTGGGAGCAAATACATTGTACTTAGCCGACCTAATCTGATCCCACGGCATAGCTCGTTTGAGGTCTTTTTCACCCACATCTACATATTTGTATCTGTCTGGAAGCACCACATCACTCTTTACTCCTTCGAGCTGTGTAGAACCTCCGTTTACGCGATAGAATTTTTGGGTCGTAATCTTGATTGCCCCATAATCATCGTCTGAATTGCGAATAAAATTATTCAGCAAAGCAAAATTCTGTACCGTACCTTTACCGTACGTTTGCTGACTTCCTATAACAATTCCTCTGTTGTAATCTTGCATTGCTGCGGCAAAAATTTCAGAAGCCGATGCCGAAAAACTATTTACCATAACCACCAAAGGCCCGTCCCACTGAATTTTGGAATCTGTATCGGCATGTACGTCTACATCGGCATAGGCTCTACCGCCACGGCTAGGCGGATTTTTAACCTGTACTATTGGCCCTTTTTCGATAAACAATCCAGAAATATCAACTGCAGTTTTTAACGAACCCCCTCCATTGTTTCTAAGGTCAATAATAATTCCTTTTACCTGCTCTTTCTTTAGTCTTTCAATCTCCTGCGTCATATCTTTGGCAGCGTCTCTACTTTTTCGATCTTGTACATCAAAATAAAACTTAGGCAAGTAAACAATCCCATATTTATCATTACCTTTGGTTACAATACTCGAACGAACATAAGTTTCCTCTATCTCTACAATATCTCTGGTAATGGCAATATCAACCACTGAGCCATCTACTTTTTTGACTGTCAGTACTACCTTTGTTCCTTTTTTTCCTTTGATTAGTTTGATAGCCTTATCTAATCGCATTCCTGAAATATCAACAAACTCAGCATTTTCATCTTGTCCTACCTTCATAATCAAATCACCTGCTTCTAATTTTCCTTCTCGCCACGCAGGCCCTCCTGATATAAGTTCTGACACTTCGATATAATCGCCCTTACGCGAAAGCCTTGCTCCAATACCTTCAAATTTGCCCGACATACTTGAGTCAAAACTTTCTTTATCCTCCGGAGCCATATAATTGGTATGAGGGTCGGTCTGCTCTGTAATGGCATTTACATAAATTGCAAACCAATCATCTCTGTCCATTTCGTCCATAAACTCGAAATACTCATTCAACTTTTTGAGTTCAGAGGCTCTTGTTTCTTTTTCTAACTCTTTAAACGACTTGATTTCTACTGACTCTTTTGCCTTTTTCTTTTGGCTTACTTTTTCTTCATCTTCAACATCATCTTGAACAACATCCTCGCCTTTTTGTTGTTTTTCTTTGTCATAAATTGTAGACAAAACACTCAATTTTACTTGTTTTCTCCAACGCTCTTTCAATGCTTTTTTATTTTTTTGATACGGAGCGTTCTCAAAATCCAAATTTAATTCTTCATCTTTTTCAAAATTAAATGGAGACTTCAGAGCCTCTTGATAATACTCTTGTGCCTCTTTCATACGGAGCTTTAACCTATCGTAAGTCAGATTAAAAAAGCTGATGTCCTTTGCCAAAAGCTGATCATCTAACTGGGTTTCATATTTTGAAAACTCCTCTATATCCTGCTGTATAAAAAAGCGCTTGTTTGGATCTAACGACTCTAAATAACTCGCATACAGTGTTTTAGAAAACTCATCATCTATATAAAAATGATTGTAATGACCACTCTGTAACACCTTAGTTACGATTTCTAATAATATTTTGTCCTTATCAGAATCGACATCAATACTAATTCTTTCGTCTTTCAGTACAAAGCTCCAAAGAGCTATTGCAAATACTCCTATTAATACTAATACTTTATAATTTCTCTTCATAAATTGTATGATAATGTTCATCAAATTTTTTTTTACTAAGATATATAAAAATCATACCACTTGACCATACTTGGCTGATAATTTTTTGTTAAAGCTACAAAAGTAATTAATTTTACCATATATTTCTTATCTTTACACTCTAAAAATATCAATATTGCATCATATTATGAATGAACAATCAAAACCTCTGATTCTAGTTACCAATGATGACGGCATTACTGCCCCAGGTATCCAGAATCTGATAACTATAGCTCAAGAATTTGGCAATGTGGTAGTTGTAGCACCAGACAGCCCACAATCGGGCAAAGGTCATGCCGTAACGGTAAACAACACACTCTATATCAACAAAATATCCGAAAACCAATACAGCTGTTCTGGCACACCTGTTGATTGTGTAAAGATGGCTGTACACGAAATATTGGGCAAAAAACCCGATTTGTGCATTTCTGGAATCAACCACGGATCCAACTCTTCAATTAATGTGATTTATTCAGGTACAATGAGTGCCGCGGTAGAAGCTGGTATTGAGGGGATTCCTGCTATAGGCTTTTCATTGGCCGACTTTAGTTGGAACGCTGATTTTGCTCCTTGCCTTCCTTTTGTTCGGCGAATGATTGCTCATACACTGAAAAACGAACTGCCAAAAGGCGTTGTCTTGAATGTCAATTTCCCAAAAACCGACAACATCAAAGGCATTAAAATATGCCGACAGGCAAATGCCGCTTGGATTGAACGCTTCGACAAAAGGCAAACACCCCACGGCAGAGACTATTATTGGCTAACTGGTGAATTTGTAAATTACGACAAAGGCGAAGATACTGATGAATTTGCCCTTGCCAATGGCTACGTGTCGGTAGTTCCTGTACAATTTGACCTTACGGCTCACTTTGCCATCAACACATTAAACAATTGGAAATTAAATGAATAAACCCATACACGTATTCTACGGACTCTTCATCGGATTAATACTTACCCTTTTGGGCACTTACCTCTATGTACGATTTGTGCTTGGGGTAGACTTTATGTTTGGTATTGATCAAGTTAAATCACAAAACAACTTGGGCAAATTGCTCTCTATTGGAGCTATACCTAATATTGTTGCCTTCTTCTTGCTTCTGCAAAAAAAGAGAGAGTTTATGGCTCGAGGCATCGTGCTTTCGCTTCTTATTTTGGCCATAGGAACGCTATTTCTAATATATTAAAAAATTAAATGGCTTTTGTATACGATTTACTTGTACTTTTGGTAGAATTATTTCTGAAATTTATTGGTCTGTTTAACCAAAAAATTAGCCTTTTTATTAAGGGTAGAGAACAAACCTTTGATATATTGAGGCAACACATATCCAACTCGGACAAAACTATTTGGATACATTGTGCTTCACTTGGCGAATACGAACAAGGTTTGCCCATTATCCAATCTTTAAAAAATCATTTGCCAAGTCATAAAATTATTGTGAGTTTTTTCTCGCCCTCAGGGTACGAGCTTAAGAAAAACAGCACTGATGCCTACGTATATCTGTACCTTCCACTCGATACACAACACAGGGTTAAAACTTTTCTTGATTTGGCTCGTCCCGAATTTGTTATTTTCGTAAAATACGAATTTTGGCCCAATTACTTGAAGGTTCTTAAAGAAAAAAACATCAAAACCTATTTGGTTTCGGCACTATTTAGAGAAAATCAGGCGTTTTTTAAATGGTATGGTTTGCCAATGCGTAAGTTGTTGCATACTTTTGAACATATTTTTGTACAAAATCAAAAATCGAAAGATTTGCTCGAAAAAATTAATTTTACAAAAGTAACCGTAGCTGGAGACACTCGTTATGATAGGGTGTATGAAATTCTGCAACGAGACAATACCTTAGATTTTATACGAGATTTCAAAGGTAACTCCTTTTGCGTAGTATTCGGAAGCTCTTGGGACGATGACGAAGAGCTATTTTTGAATTACATCAACAATAATTTACTTCCGATGAAGTTCATTATTGCTCCTCACAATATCAACAACCCTGAAAAAATATATTTTTACAAACAAAAAATCTCAAAAAAAATAATTTTTTTCTCCGAAAAAGAAAACAAAAACCTCTCAGATTACGAGGTGTTTATCATCGACACCATAGGGATACTCACCAAAATTTATGCTTATGCCGATGTAGCCTATGTAGGAGGCGGAATGCGTACAGGCTTACACAACATACTCGAACCTGCCGTATTTGGAACGCCTATCATTATTGGTAAAAATTTCTCGAAAAGCCTCGAAGCCCAAGAACTTATACTTGAAAAAGGGGCTTTTTCGGTTAAAAATCAAACCGAATTTGAACAATCCCTTGATTTGTTGTACTACAAGAATCTATTACACGCTCAAATTTCGGCTAATAACCAAGAGTTTGTTCTCAAACGCAAAGGGGCAACCTCCACCATTATCAATTTTATTCTTTCCCAAAAAGATTCTTTGTTTATAAACGAAAAATAAATTACTTTTGAACCTCTAAAAAGGATTTTATGAAAACCAATTTGCACAGTTCATTATCTATCAAAATTGCCGCTGTATTGATTACCATCACCATTACTTATGCGGCTCTTGATGTATTCAAAGGCATTTTGATTCCTTTGTTACTGGCACTTCTTTTTGCCATTACGATACGTCCTATAAGTGTTTTTCAAAAAAAGACTCTTAAATTTCCGCCCGTATTGGCTCATATTATTACTGTAGTAGGATTTGTGGTGTTTATTCTTGGAATTTTAACATTCATTTCTTGGCAAATTAGTTCTTTTTCAAAAGATTGGGAAACGATTGAAACCAATATAGGCATACACATTAACAATCTTCAAAATTTTTTATATTCGTCATTCGGCGTAAACAAAGACCAACAATTAGAATATGTCAATAATATGACCAGCTCGAGTAGTGATTTTAGCAAATCAATACGCAATATGGTTGGTAATTTCATATTGTCCTTCTCGGATACGCTCTTTAATCTTGCGATGATTCCTATTTATATGTTTTTGTTTTTGTTGTATCAAAATCACCTGATTACATTTCTTTCAAAACTTGTGGGCGAAGGCGACCAAAATAGTCTTCGGACAATACTGCACGAAATTAAAACTACGGTTCAGAGTTACCTATTGGGCGTAATTACTCAAATAAGTATCATTGCTTTGCTCACTTTCATAGGTTTATCAATTGTGGGAGTCCAACACGCACTACTTTTGGGCGTAATTACAGGACTACTTGGACTTATTCCTTACCTTGGCAATATTTTGGCTTGTGTAATCAGTATCTTTGCCACCCTAACGGGTTCGCCTGACCTGAGTCTTATCATCGGAGTAATTTCGGTTACGGCTGTGGTGCAAATTATTGATAACAATATTACCGTACCTCTGCTTGTAAGTTCAAAGGTAGAAATTAATGCCTTTGCATCTATTATCGGAATACTTATTGGCGGAATGATAGGAGGTATTGGCGGAATGTTTCTTGCTATACCCCTGATTGCTATAGTCAAAGTTATTTTTGACAATATCCCATCTCTCAAACCATGGGGTTATTTGATAGGAGACGATTTGCCTAAAATACCTCAATGGTACAAAAAAGTACCTTATTTGGCTGAAATCAAACGAAATACCCCAGAAGATATGTCAAACACACCAAAAACAGCTACTCCAGAAGACACCTCTAATGAAAAACAAGACAAAGAATCATTGTAACTCGAACATCTTGCCTGGTAGTGGACGTACAACGCCTTTCATTTCCAAATCAAATAACATTGATGCCATTCTGAATACGGGTAGTCCACAGCTTTTCGCCAATATATCGAGTTGTTCTTTTTTGTTTTCTAAAAGAAAATCATAAACCTTCTGTTCTTCTGCGTTCAAATCGACAAACAATTTTTTCTGAACGGCTTTGGTTGTTGTTTGCTCCCAATTGAGATTATAAACCAAATCATCTACGTTTTCAATAAGTAATGCCCTCTGGGTTTTAATCAAATGATTACAACCTTTGCTATAAGTGTCCGACGACTTTCCAGGTAGTGCAAATACTTCCCTATTATAATCGTTCGCCAAATGAGCTGTGATAAGCGACCCTCCTTTTTTGGCACTTTCGACCACTATGGTCGCATCTGAAATTCCTGCCACAATACGATTTCTGCGTACAAAATTTTCTCTTTCAGGAATCGATTTACTCCAAAATTCTGTAATAAATCCTCCATTTTCTTTCATACGAGCCACATATTTGCTATTTTTAGGAGGATAAATCATGTCCAAACCATGAGCCAAAACACCTATAGTTTGGAGTCCATTGTCCATGGCCTCAACATGGACGCATATATCTGTTCCTAATGCAAATCCGCTTACTATTATAGGATTATACGCTTTCAAACTAGCAACAAACTCCTTACAAAAAGATATGCCATATTGAGTATTGCTCCTTGTCCCTACCACACTGATAATCCGCTTGTTATCAAAATCTACATTACCATTTGCAAACAACACTAAAGGAACGTCTACACAATGTTTTAATTTTTGAGGATAATCCTCCTCTGTTATAGCATATACCTTGATATTGTTCGCTTTTATAAATTTAAGCTCTTCTTCAGCTCTGTCAAAAGTTTTTTTCTCCAATATGGCATTTTTAGCGTTTTTACTCAATCGATCTACCATATCCAAATCTCTGGCCTTTGCCGCAAACACCTCTTGAGCCGAACCAAAATATTCCAATAACTTTCTGGCCGAAGCATCGCCAACGCCATCGCACCGAAGCATCGCTAAAATGTAAAATAAAGCGTCGTTATCCATCATACAATATTTTCCTTTCAAAAGTTTCTACAATTTTATAAAAAAACAAGGATAAATACAAACAATGACAATTTATATACACTTATAGCGATAAATTTAGTCCTTCTAACGATACATTTTAAGAATTGGAATTTTTATTTTTGAAATCTTTTATAAAAATGGATACGATGCTAAAAAATGATTTATTTTTAAGAGCCTTAAAAGGCGAAATAGTAGAACGCCCTCCTGTATGGATGATGCGACAAGCTGGTCGATACCTTCCTGAGTTCAGATCCTTAAGAGACAAATACGACTTCTTTACTCGTTGCAAAACACCCGAACTTGCTACCGAAATTACCGTTCAACCTATTGATATTATCAAGCCCGATGCGGCTATTTTGTTTTCAGATATTTTGGTTGTGCCACAGGCTATGGGGGTTGAAGTACAAATGAAAGAAGATGTAGGTCCTTGGCTGCCAAACCCAATACGCACCAATACAGACGTGGACAAAGTAATCGTTCCTGATATAGATGATACCCTTGGCTATGTTATGGAAGCTATCCAACTTACCAAACAACAACTTGACAACCGCGTTCCCCTTATTGGATTTGCAGGTTCGCCTTGGACTATATTCTGCTATATGGTCGAAGGTAGAGGTTCTAAAAGTTTTGATAAAGCTAAGGCTTTCTGTTTTTCAAATCCTGCTAAGGCACATGAGTTATTACAAAAAATAACGGATACTACCATTCTATACCTCAAACAAAAAGTAGCTTATGGCTGTAATGCTATTCAGCTTTTTGATTCTTGGGGCGGAATGCTATCGCCTACCGACTATCAAGAATTTTCACTCAGATATTTAGAACAAATTACCGAGGAATTAGCTCCTTACGCTCCTGTTATTCTTTTTGGTAAAGGGTGTTGGTTTGCCCTAACAGAAATGGCTCAGACCAAAGCCGCTGCTCTGGGTATTGATTGGACTTGTAATCCTCGAACTGCCAGAATGCTCACTGGCGGAAATATTACCCTGCAAGGTAACTTTGACCCTGCCCGATTGCTTTCTCCAATTCCTGTAATTGAACAGATGGTTCGGCAAATGATTGATGAATTTGGCAAAGACAAATATATCGTAAACCTTGGGCATGGAATATTACCTAATATTCCAGTAGAACACGCTAAGGCTTTTGTAAATGCTGTTAAAAACTACAAATCATGAAAAAAGGAGTCCTTCTTGTAAACTTGGGGTCGCCCAAATCCCCTACCCCAGAAGATGTTAAGCCTTATCTCGAAGAGTTTTTGATGGACAAATACGTCATTGATACTCCCTATCTACTACGAGCTTTCTTAGTCAAAGGAATTATTCTTGGTTTGAAAAAAAGAGCCGTACACTCGGCCGAAGCCTATCAACAGATTTGGTGGAACGAAGGGTCGCCTTTAATTGTGCTTTCTCGACAATTACAATCCGACCTGCAACTAAAACTTGATATCCCCATTACCCTAGGTATGCGATATGGCGAACCCAGTATAGCTTCGGCTTTGGAAGAATTGCACCGACAAAACATCGATGATATACTTGTAATTCCGTTGTATCCACAATACGCTATGGCAACTACCCTAACTATTATCGAACTCGCCAACCAGATACAACAAGATAAATACCCTCAGATGAGGCTTACACATCTACCAGCCTTCTACAACAAACCTGAGTATATCAAGGCTTTGTCCGATAATATCCGCCGAAATACACAAAATTTTGATTATGACAAAATTATTTTTTCGTATCACGGTGTTCCAGAACGACATATTAGAAAAACTACGCAAAAAGGAACGCATCAGAGGTTCACTCCTGATGTGTATTGTTGCCAACCCAATTCTAAAAATGCCGAATTTTGTTATAGAAACCATTGTTATCAAACAACGGAATTAGTTATACAAAGCCTTAACATTCCTAAAGAAAAAACAATGACTACCTTTCAGTCAAGACTCTCTGGGGATAAATGGCTCGACCCTTATACGGACGAAGAAATCAATAAATTACCCCAAAAAGGCATCAAAAAAATAGCCGTTGTTACACCTGCTTTTGTATCGGATTGCCTCGAAACACTCGAAGAAATTGGTATGAGAGCCAAAGAAGATTTTATCAAAAATGGCGGTGAGGAGTTCCTTGCCATTCCATGCCTAAATACAGATCCGCTTTGGGTTGATGCCCTACATACATGGATTAACAACTGGATTAAACAGTAAATTTTACAATTCTACTCACATAACACACAATGAAAAATAATACTTCATTGTGTGTTTTCTATTTTAAAACAGCTCATTTATTTTCAAAAAATCAAAATAGACTCGTTATATCATCTTCTAAACAAAGTAAAAAATACATCTGTAAGCTAAAAGATTTCAAACCTCATTCTTTTGTCTTTTGTATCCCTCCTCCTCACCCACAAACCCCTTTTCAATTTAATTTTATTAAAAATATTTTTAACTTTATTAAAACATAAAACATTTTTATCTATCTTTACCTCCGGAAAATTAAACATTGTATTACAAATGACTGCTAAAATCCCTACCGTTTGTCCCAGTTGCGAAAGTTCGCTGAAGGTAAGTCGGATGCGGTGTGCAACCTGTGAGACCGAAGTTTCAGGCGAGTACGAACTCCCGCTGTACTTAAAACTCAACCGCGAAGAGCAAGCCTTTATCCTCAATTTTTTCCTATCCAGTGGAAGCATTAAAGAAATGGCAAAACAAGCCGAACTTTCCTACCCCACCATGCGAAACAAAATGGACGATTTAATCGAAAAAATAAAACAACTCAATCAAGAATCTTTAGAAAACAAGTAAAAAATGAAAAATTTCTTTAATCCTTTCGTCAAATATTCTGAACAGAAGTTACTCTTGATAGGCTTGGTCTCTTGGGGACTGATGAACTTGGCAATGGTTCTTTTTGATAGCCGAATGAATGGCCTACTACACATTGCCGACGGTGAAACCAATGTGCTCAAAAACCTACAAATTACCAACGGCATATTCTTCTTTAATGTCCTCTGCTTTTTTGCATTGGCAAAAATCATTAACCTCAAAACACGCTTCATCGATGTACTCAATAGCTTTCTGGTAAGCTTGTTACCACTGGCTATTCTTGTGTTTTTTACGAATATTCCTGCCATTCATCAGCTGAATAAAGCAGTTGTTGCTAGGGCAAGCCATCTGGAAAAATTGTTTTCTAATCTATTGGAAATCATTGGTTTTGCAATTTCCACCCTCGTTGCGTTGTTTTTTGTGGTGTATGCCGTAACACTGATGTACAACGGCTTCAAAACCGCTACCCATCTGAAAAACGGCATCTATACCGCCATGTTTTTTGTACTCCTATTTATATTAAATTCTATTACACAAGCTTATTTTTAATTTTTAATTCTAAAATGTTATGTTGAAAAAATTTTTATTATTCCTTGTTACCTTGTGCTTTACACAAGGCGTATTTGGTCAAATTGTAGGAAGATGGAAAGGCGATTTGGATATTCAAGGTACAAAACTCCCTTTAGTATTTGAAATAAAAGCCACCGAAAACGGCTATAACACCACGGCTTACAGTCCGAAACAAACTTCTATGGGTATTCCTACCAGCAAAACCGTTTTTCAAAACAATGCACTAACGGTAGAAATTTCAGCACTACAAGCCTCGTTTAAAGGCGTTTTAAAAGACGGTAAAATCACAGGAACTTTCAAGCAAGGGAAAGAATTTCCTTTGGTATTGGAAAAAACTAAGGAGGAAATAAAAGCAGTGGAAGAGCATATCATCTCCGATTTGGGCAATCGTACCATCGACACCCAAAAACTATCCGCCTATCTTGATTATTTGGTAGAAAAACAAAAAGTAGCAGGGAGTATTTCTATTTTCCGAAAAGGGAAAGAAATCTACAAAAAACACTTCGGTCAGGAGTTTTTACCCACAAAAAAATACAACGAAAAAACCGCGTATCAAGTGGGGTCAATTACCAAACTGTTTATGGCAACTATGCTGATGCAGGAAGTGGAAAAAGGCACGCTTAAGCTCGATGATAAATTGGCAAAATTCTTCCCCAAAATGCCCAACGCCCAAAATATTACCCTGCAACAGATGCTCAACCACACCAGCGGTCTGAAGGATTATGTTACAGGAGAGTGGCTCACGGAAAAAACTTTTGCTCCCCAAGTGATTTACGATACTATTGCTAAACAAGGCGTAGCGTTTGAGCCTGGGGAAAAACAAAAATATTCCAACTCGGCATATTATTTATTGTGCAAAATTTTGGAACAAACCACCCAAAAACCTTTTAATGTATTGCTCAGCGAACGAATTGCGAAACCTCTGAACTTAGAAAATACTTTTTCTGCCTTAGACCAACCAAAAAATATTTTTGCTGCTTACAACCTACACCAAAAGAAAGCACAAGAGGTAAAGGATTTTAATTTTGTCAATGTTGTGGGCGTAGGGGATATTACCGCCACTACAACCGATTTGAACCGATTTGTAGAGGCTCTTTTCAAAGGGAAGTTGCTGAAACCAGAAACCTTACAACAGATGATGCCCGTAAAAAAAATTTGGGGATTATGCGTGATGAGAGCTCCTTTTTACAACAAGACTTCTTACGGACATGGCGGTACTACTCGTGGTGCGGATGCCCTTATGACCTACAATCCCGAAGATGATTTGTCTATCAGCTTGTGTGTCAATGCACGGGGGTTGTTTTCAAACAATGAAATTACCATTGGCATACTCAAAATTCTTTACGAACTGCCTTTTGATTTTGAGGAGGAGGCTAAATGATGAATAATATAACAAAAAACAAGATTTAAAAACCTTGTAAAACACTGTGTTTTACAACTTTATGAAGCTGCCTGAAAAACATCAGACAGCTTCAATGATTTTATGCCATTTTCAAAAAAACTTCCGAACGAGGAGGAAAAATTAAAGAAAAGAAGTTTTGAGACACTACTCTAACTACAACTTTTTCATTATTTCATCTAATTTGCTATCCATTTCTTCTATCTTTTTGTTTATGTCATCGTTGTTATCACTAACCATTGCATCTACAAATACTGAATTTACCAACGAAAGTCCTAAAATTCCGCCTGAAACCAAGATTCCTATAAAATACATCAAAATGAAAAAAGAATTTGTAGTATCCTGATTAGATGTAGTATACTCTGGAATCTCATACCAACCCTCTACGGCAAAAACTTTAAATATGGAATACATTGATTTTAAAGGGTTTCCAAAATATTCAAGAGCTATATTTTGGAAAAGATTAAATGATAACATTCGCATTATAAAAACATATACAAAAAAGGACATCAATATAAAAATAGAGGTTTTTACGGCTCTTTTTATTCCCAATATGATATGCGATATTCCTAGTATAAACCTTAAAAACCGAAAAGATTTAAAAACCCTCATCACCCTAAAAACGAGCAAGATACTCAATTCTGAATCTTCTATTCCCAATAAAAACAGTACCATTTGAGGTATGGAAATAATCACCAATCCAAAGTCTAAAATATTCCAATATGACGAAAAAAATTTCTTATGCCGTAATGACATAATTTGATTCCCAATTCTATTAAAAACAAAATAGTTATTACATTATCCGCAGTATAGATACATTTATTCCATTCATAGCCAAAATCAAATCCGCTTAAAAAAAGAGTCCTTTGCAAGACCCTCCGTTTCCTTTTTCTAACTGGTTTTAAATAATTTTTGAACCATTTTTTTAGAAAATCACCTATTTAAAAACAGAAAATAGATGATTTTTCGGTGTTTTTTTGCAATTTTTTGAGTATTTTTACGCA
>JAUMYH010000037.1:9985-23664 GCA_030528745.1 Bacteroidota bacterium | reverse complement strand
GGCGAATATACAAAATAATCAGCTAATATTCAAATGTTTAATAAGTAATTTTAGGAGAATTTGCCTTGCAAAGGTCTCAAATAATGATAATACCCTCTCCAACGGAATATTTTCTTCTGCAAAAAGATATTCTTTTTCTCTTATTGTTTCTGCCATATCCTAAAAATAGTCTGTATGCTTCAAATAGGGTATATTATATTGTCTTTTCTTTTTGTCGTAAAATTCCAACAAAACAATTGGGGCTGACAAACACGATTTTATATCAGTATTTATTGAATCACCAGCCAAAGAATACATTACAAAATGAGGTCTATATTCCTGTTTAACAGGAAGTTTTACCAAATCTATTCCTACAACCAAACAACCTACTACTTTATATATTTTATTGACAGAATACACCCAAAATTGCGGAAAATAGCTTTGCCAATCTTTGATTATCTGTTGCTTAATACTTTTATCCATTATCTATGGTTTGATTTTATACATTTTAAATCCTTTAAAATTTCTGATCGTATTTTTATCCAACCAATTTCTTCTTGACCTCTAAAAACCTTATAAATAGCACCTATCTTTACACTTGTTTTCATAAAGTCAAAAGCAAAAATAGAAATTTCTGCATCAAAAGACTCTTCGTACTGAGCCATTTTTTCATTCAATGGTTTGTACACAAATCCGTATAGATTTTCTTCTATTTGCAAAAAAAGCCAACCAACAACATCGTCTTTCGGACTTATTGCAATAGGTAAATATACACTTTTTCTGATAAATAAAAGAGAGAAAAACGATCCCCAAAAATTGCACTTACTAATGGAATTTAAGTTTTACTTCTATCCAAAGAATTAGGAATTTTTTATTCTCTGTAAAGTTTTTCCTTGTGGTATCATTATTTTTATATGTATTATTGAATTATGTATTGCTCTTAATCTAGATAAACCTTCCTCTACTATCACTATATATTATTTTATAAGCGAATTGTATTTTTAAAACTCATAATTATCTTGGTATCTTAACCAAAGAGATTGATAGTCAAACTTTTCACTTATTTTTTCTAATTGTTGTTCAAATATGTCTGTAGCATTAGTTTTACTTAATAATAACTGAGGTAAATACTCTATTTCATCTACATAATTAAATATTTCTTCATTGGTTTTTCCTTGTAATATCATCATTTTTATATGTCTTATTGAATTATGTATCGCTCTTAATGCTTTTTCTTGTTTTTTTTCTTTTACCATACTCATTTCAGTTTAACTTTATTTATTGGTATCCCTTTATTACCAGGACTGACATAAATAGGAAATTTTTGTCCTTCATATTTGATTGTCTTAAATAGCTGTTGATATCTTTTGTCATAAGGAAGTGTTCTTTTAAAATTAGATCTTAGATTTTTTACTGGAACCTCAAAAATTCTTCCAGAATTATCTTCTGCCAAAACACTTTTTTCTCCTAATGACTCTAATATTTTTGCTCTTCTTACACCATCTCCTATCTCATACAACTGACTTTCATCAATAATTGATTTCCCTGTCCACGGATCTATACCTTTCTCTATTGCATATTTATATCCACTTAATCCGCCTGTCATTAACCCTAAACCACCTCCAAACAAAGCTCCTTGACCTCCTGCTGATAGAGCAGCATCCAAATCGCCTGTTTCAACATATACCATTCCTCCTGCCACAGCAAAACCTGATATAGCGTTACTTACCCCATCAACAACAGTCTGTTTTGCAACAGGAGATGATATTCCTGCAACCATCCTAGACATTGCTCCTCCAACATAACCCGATATTTGACCTCCCAAATAAGAGGTTAATGCCCCCACTGCCGTACCTGCTATTACACTCCCTACATTAACATTATTCCAACCATTCTGAGATACCTGTGATGTTAAGGTATTTCCTAATCCCATTACTGCTCCTCCTGCCACAGGACCAGCGTAAATAGTAACTATTCCTGCCGCTGCCCCTGTAAAGAAATACCCTATACCACTACCAATGCTAGTAACATTGCCCTGTATGGCATTGGCAACCAAATTTATTACCCCTCCAACAACTGCAGATACTATATCATCAACTAACACCCACTCCCCACTTGGGTCGGTGTACATAAATGGGTTGTTTAGGCAATAGCCATAGCGGTTGTAGTTTTGTGTATTGAATGGGTCTTGCACGTAGTTATCGGGCTGTAAAAATCGGTGCAAGTTGGCATCGTAGAGCCTACCATTCATGTGGATAAGCCCCACGCCCCAAAGGTGCTCGTGTCCTGTATAGCCCCTATCCAAAACCACAAACCGCGATAGCACACGACCCTTTCCGTCCTCTACACGCAATACCTTACCCCAAGCATCAAAAAGTCGTTTCTCAACTACCTCGCCTTGTTGGTTACTAATAGCAATAATTGTACCTTGATAATCTCTGTGGAGGTAAAAATATGAACTTAATTTTTAACAAAAATTGTTTTAAAATATATTTTGACATATCCTAGCATGATGTAAATTTATTTGGTGTTCTATATTGATAATAAAACTTCCAATCCCAATGGTTTCACTCCCATTGAAGCATTTTTTTAGGAATTTTATCATACATTTTCTCAATAGGATAAGGTTTAAAAATATATCTCTCTGGGGTTCGAGAAATATCTTCCTTTTTTGTTTTATAATCTTTAAAATAAAAGAAATCAATGGTTGTAGAATCCAACACAACTCCTTTTTCTTCCGCTAAGTAATACTCTCCAAAACGATTATAAAACCATTTTACAGTAATCGTATCATTAACTATTTGATACTTTCCCCAATTCCATATATGGTAATTTCTACCACTTTGTTTGTTAGTATCTGTTAAAAATTCATTCATATTTTTATCTAACATATATTCAGACATTTTCATAGCACAATCTAATGTTATTGAATCCCCACATTGGTCTCCAAAGCCATTTCTAACAAAATAAACATACCCATTGTCTAAAAAAACAGTCATACGTATATACACTCCTTTCTCTTTACTATATCGTGCATCTAAATCATAAACCTGATAGTAATACCCTCTTGTTTTTATCTTTCTTTCAGTAGATTGTTCTGAAAAAGCAAAATGTTTTTTATTATGTATAATACTACATGCATAAAAAAACAAAGAAAGTAACATAAAATAAGTGATCTTCTTTACCATAATGTATAAGGATTTTTTGTTTGATATTGATAATATGGTTGCCAATTCCAAGATTGGTTTTCAAACCCTCTATCTCCTATTAAATTGTGAATAAATCTATTTTGTATAGCGTGCCTTATATGTTCATTATTTGTAATGAACCTAAGCGATATTCAATTAAACCCACTACCAATCGGGGGAATATATTAACCAATTTGTTGGAATTTTTTGTTTTATATATAAAGTGGTATCTTTATTAAAGCGTCCTGTTCCTTTTGTAATCAATATGCTATCTTTTACCATACCTTCTTCTCTCAAAAAAAAGTAACCTGCTTGAGGGTTTCTTGCTAAAAATTCCATATAAATCTGTCCATTTTCAATCTTATATACCCCCATTAATGCTCGTTTGGGGTTTAATGCTGTACTATCGTTATAATCAACATAATGAAAATACCCTACTTTTCCATCTTTATAAAATTTAATTCCACTTTCTGAATTTTTATATCTATAGCTTTTATAAAATACCATTGTATCAATCTGGTCATAAACTATATCTCTTGAAAGTTTAATAGAAAAACATTCTCTTTTTGATCTAGCCATTTTATATTCATTTTTATAAAAACATTGCATATTTAAAGAAATAAACAGTAGAGTTATGATCTTTTTTACCATGATGTAAAACGATTAAATATTCTGTATTGTAAATAAGGCTTCCAATCCCAAGATTGGTTTTCGAAACTAGCATCTTAAAAAAACATTAGTTTCTTAAAAATACCTCCTCATACTTTTTTTTACATATACATGTTCTGTGTTAAAAATGGTAATTCTAATGGTATCATCTTGAATAACACCAATGCTTATTTCCTTTGTATACCAATTTGTTTTACCTCCTCTTAAAGGATAAAAACTTTCCATTTTAATATATCCCTTTTCTATAAGAAACTTACCTCCATAGTACACAGAATTTTTTTTCTATCTTTTTCAAATTTTCTAAAAAACTTCTTGCCTTGCGACTCATAGAAACCATCATTATGAAATATTAATATTTCTGGATTATCAGAATGTATCATATCTAATCTTACATATAAAGCCGTTGTATCAATTTTCTTACTATCATCTATATTCATTTTTTTATTTAGTGAATATAAATTTAAAGAAACTATTGGTTCTCCACTTTTGTCTTTTTTTATAAAATATTGACCTGAACAGGAAAAACAAAACAATGAAATTAGTATTATTTTTACTTCTTTACACATCTTACCAAGTTGTAAAATTGTTTCTGGTTTTATATTGAAAATACGGTTGCCAATTCCAAGATTGGTTTTCAAACCCTCTATCTCCTATTAAATTATGAATAAATCTATTTTTAGTATCTTTTACTTAAATAATTACAGCTTATCCTTCATGTTATTTATTGGTATATACATATATTGTTCCTCACAACTTTCTAAATTTCTAAAATATAGAGTGTCATTTTTCTTTCTTGATAAAACATATTTCACCCATCCACCTCCTTGTGGATGGGTAAAAAAACTATTTAAATATATTTTACCTTTTTTCACAAAATATAATCCTCTTTCATATTTTTTAGGTGTTTTCTTGATTTTTCCACCTTGTTCATAATAATAAACAACCTCTCCATTTTCTTTAAATTCTATATATGCTTCATTCATTCTTGAAGCTAATTCCAAATTCGATTTTATTATTTTCTCTATATACCATAAAGAAATATCTATTTCGTCTGTTTTTTCATCATCTGTACAATTTACTTGATCATAAACTTTACAAGATACTAAAATTAACAATACTCCTAAAAACAACCCCTTTTTTACCATGATGTAAATTTATTTGACGTTCTGTATTGTAAATAAGGTTTCCAATTCCAAGACTGGTTTTGGAAGCCCTATCTCCTATTAGATTATGAATAAATCTATTTTGTATAGCATGCCTTATATGCTCACTATTTGTACCTACTCGCCATCCTTTATAGCCAACAGTTAATGTTCCTAATCTATGCTTTTCTCCAACTTCATCTATAAATCCCCCAAGGGTACATTCTTTCAAATTTATCTTTTAATCTTCTTTAATATTTATATTTTTTGACTTTACATATATGTCATATCCTCCTATTCCTTGCGGACTTGGCAAAGTATAGCTTACAATAGTATCTCCTCTGATTGTTAATTCTTTTTTCGACCAAAAATTACCTTGAGGGTGTTTATAAAAAAATTTCATCTTGCTTTCATTCTTGTTTATACAATATCTTCCTTTTGACTTGTTTTTACCAGATGAATCATAAAACATGGTTACATTACCCTTTTCATAAAACTTTAAGAAATCATTAACAGAGTCTATATCCCTACAAGCTACATAAATAGCCGCAGTATCTATCTTTTGATATGTAGAATCATCTACACATTTTTTGCAACTATAACCATATTTTTCGGCAACATAACAGCTACAAACCATATGAAATAGAAAAAAAATAAAAAATACCCTTACCATGATGTAAATTTATTTGACGTTCTGTATTGTAAATAAGATTTCCAATTCCAAGACTGGTTTTCGAATCCTGCATCTTTTATCAATCCGTGGATAAGTCTATCTTGTATGGAGTGTCGTACTTTTTCGCTATTTGTTCCCATTCTAAAACCTTTATAGCCCACAGTTAATGCTCCTAATCTATGCTTTTCTCCAACTTCTTTCACAAAACCTCTTGGATACTTTCTTCCAAGCGAAGTAACCCCTTCAACTTTAGAAAAATGACCTTTAGCATTTGACATTCCATTTCTTTTTTCATAATCTAAATCTCTTTTCCCAGTAAACAAATTGAATCCTGCGGTAAAATCACCTATACCTATATTCAAAGCTGCCGTTCTAAAACTATCTCCTCTATCTCCTAATCCTAAGTTCTTTATTCCAAAACCTCCATCATTCTCATACATCATTCTAAAATCTCCGTGTCTAAAACCAATCATTCCTGTTTGTTGTTTAAAATCTCCACTCCAAAAATTAGTGCCCAAGCTCACACCCATTTTTCCATCGTCCCAAGCTGCTAATATAGATTTTCGAACCTCAAAAGCGTTTTTACCAAAACCATTATAATTACCATAACTCATTATACCTACTCCTGCCGAAAAGCTCCAATTGCCATCACTGTATCCTACACCTACACTTATCCCTACACCAGAGGCATTACCGAAAGCAATAGCTGGTGATATACTAAAACTCCAATCACCTATAGGGATTGTATAACTTGGAATCACTACTGACATCATTCCCGTTGCCACCGCATTCAACACTGCCTCTGTGGTCAATGTTGCAGTTGAGCCTAAGATTCCTCCAACAGCCCCACTAACAGCTCCTCCTAATATAGCAATACCAAATTTTTCCCAAGACCAAGATTGAGTTATGTGAGCACTCATAGCGTAACTTACAGCACCAACAATAGCTCCTACTATTACTGCACTCAATAATTCCTCCCCACTTGGGTCGGTGTACATAAATGGGTTGTTTAGGCAATAACCATAGCGGTTGTAGTTTTGTGTATTGAATGGGTCTTGCACGTAGTTATCGGGCTGTAAAAATCGGTGCAAGTTGGCATCGTAGAGCCTACCATTCATGTGGATAAGCCCCACGCCCCAAAGGTGCTCGTGTCCTGTATAGCCCCTATCCAAAACCACAAACCGCGATAGCACACGACCCTTTCCGTCCTCTACACGCAATACCTTACCCCAAGCATCAAAAAGTCGTTTCTCAACTACCTCGCCTTGTTGGTTACTAATAGCAATAATTGTACCTTGATAATCTCTGTGGAGGTAAAAATACGCCTCTGTAGTATTGTCCTTTTTGTAGATTGCAGGTGCAGTATAACCATCGCCTCCAATATAGGTAACAAACTCCAGTTCGCCTGTACTCACATTGCGTTTTACCTCCATACTACCATCCGATGAGTAGTATTTTTGTAATGGACGCTCCAACTTATTTGCCTCCAATCCACCGTAGTACATCACAGACCGCTGTCCTTGAGCATTATACACAAATGACAATCTTTCCATACCCGGTTCGTAAATGGTTACTGGAGCTTTAAATACGTTGTAATCCATGCTTAGCTGTTTGTCCGTAAACGAGTCTACTGGAGCATTGCTGGTTTTACGGATTTTTACGTTATCAACCCAAACCGTAGTGCCTCCATTTCGTTTGCCATTGTTGTCCACGCGGAAGCTAATGTATTTGATATGTGCTGGTATCGTAACTGTTTTGGTTACATAGTGCCACTGCCCTACTTCGTCCGATACAACATTGTCAAACGTTGTCATATAACCTGTTTCGTTGGCGTTTTTCATCAACAAAAACAGCTCTACTTGAGGCCCATTGCTATACACCCAAGCCGAATACGTGTACTGAGTAGGCTCTGTATGGTTTATCGGAATCCAAACCTCTGAATGTATTATCTTTTCTTGTGTGCTTGAAAAGTTTTCTATCTTCAGAGAGCTTGTTCCTCCCAGTTGTTCGTGGTAGAATGTGCTGTCGTACACCGCAGTCCCATTGGCACTTTTCCAACCCGAGTTACTTTCCATAGTATCGTAAAACACGCCCTCACGCAATTGATACGCCGCCTTTGCTGCCATACCAAGAGCTATGGTCTTATTTCGGTTGGTGTTGTTATCGTAGGTGTACGTTCCAAGGCTATTTTCCGTTATGCGACCTTTGTTGTCATAAAGCTGTTCTATCAGATTATTAGACACATCTTTGTAATGAGTAAGCCTATCCAAATCATCGTACTGCAGGTTTTCTGACCACGAAAACAAATTGTTCGTTCTGCTCAACAACAGCCCTCGCTGTGGCTCGAATATTGTACCAAGCGACATATTTATCGGATTTACTCCTGCGTTTTTTTCGTGTTTTATCTGTAAAGGAAATCCATATTGGTCATAAGTGTTGGTTATCTCTACCCCATTGCCCAACTGAGCCGATACGAGCTGTCCTCTGGCATTGGCAGTATTGGTTTGCCAAATAACATCTTGACTAACCGCATCTATCATTTGCCACGAATACCCATTTTTATACGTGTGTAAAATTGCTTTTTCTGATGTTTGTGAACTTGCCAAATCAACCGCTTTCAGCTCTTCCTTATTGATTCTGCCAAAATTATCATAATAATATTTTTTCTGAAAAAGTACCGCTCCGTTGTTCTCGCTTGTAGATACCAAACGACTATAATTGTCGTACTGGTAATTATAGACCGTATTTACTACCTGATTGGCATCTGATGTATCGGTGTGATTAACCCCTACAAGTTGCTTTGTTGCAGGGTCATAACTATAGGTAATTACAGAATTTGTATAATCGCCGACTATGGTTTTGCTAAGCAATTTACCAAAATTATCAAAAGTATAATTGGTAGCTCCTTTGGGAGTGGTTTCCTTGATTAACGTTCCCAAATTGTCGTATTCATAGGTGTAAACCCCTGCCGAAGGATCGGTAAGTTTGGTTTTTCGTCCCCAACCATCTTGCTCCAAAACAACCTTAACACCCTCAAAATCTGACTCTTTCAGATTGCCATTCGCAAAATATTTGTACTGTATATTTCCGCCCAAATCCGACAAAGATGTTATCTGTCCTATGGCATTTCGTGTTGTCTGAACCGTTTTCACGCCGTCATTTGAGGTGGTAACCAGTCCATCATAACTAATATGAGTGGTTTTGCCTGTGTAAGATTTCTGCTCCACAACCCTACCATATTGGTCATAAAGCGTATTGTTCCACTGATTTACAGAAAGATTTTCCAGTGGATCGGATACCATAAAAGGTTCGCTTTCCTTGGTTATTTCGCCATTGACACCATACTCAAAAAGCTGTGTACTCCACTGATTATCCGAAATACTTCGCACCGAAGTAGCTGTTAGCTGTCCCAATTGATTGTACAATTTTACCGAATGGTTGCCACTATCCGATACGGTACGAACAACTGTAAGTGCTGAATTGCTCGGATGCTTCGAATATGTTATCGATACTTCATTACCCAAATAATCTGTCTCTCGTACCTTTCTGCCCCAAGTATCATAACCATAGGTGGTAGGCAATACCAAACCTGGTGCAGGGGCGTATTCTTCCAAAAGCAGGTTGCCTGTATAAGTATTGTACAAATATGTAGTTACCTGTCCCTCAATATTTTTACTTGTCAACAAGAACCTACCAGTGTTGTCATAAGTATACTCGGTAACCCTAGGAGCATTTCCTGTGGTCGAAATCGTCTTTTTGATTACATTACCATAAACATCGTACATATTATCCTCTGTAAGATAAGCTGTTTGATGTCCTTTTTTCCGAACTTTGGTCAATAAATGATTGTTCGAATAGGTATACAATTCCTCTGTGCTATAAGTGTCCGTTACCACACCATTTCCGCTCAAGACTTCATCTGTATTCCGAACCCTTGTTAGCCTTCCTACATAATAGTTCGAGGCGGAGGTATTATGCTGATAATCAAACCTACTTAACTTTCTGTGTATCAACGAAGAGGCTACCATATCAACACTGTTATAATACAACGTAGTTTGTTGTGTAGGATTGTTATAATTATCAAAAACAGTCTGAACCTCATTTGAGGTTTGTTCCAGCGAATTATACTGCTTAACAGCTACATTTTTTAGTTTAAAAACTTTATTGGGCAACAAAGATGCCTCCTGAACAAATTCTGTTTTGGTAATATAATTATGGTAATACACATTAAAAGAGTGTTGCGTACCTTCCAACGAATATACCTCACTTACAGCACCCCTTTTGGAAATATCGTATTTGGTCTTGGAGGTCATGGCAGGAGTTTGGTCATTAAACCAACTGGTACGGATTTGCTCTCTAAAGCCTATAAATCCTAATCCTTCCACATTGCTAACCCCACCACAATATCTAAACAATTGCTTCTTATAAGAATCCTCCGTCAATTGTTCTATCTGCGATACTACACGAAATTCGTTTGCCGTTTTGATACCAAAATTAGGATACGATTCCAGTTGTACATACGAATCGTAAACATCTAACTGACTGTTCAACGGACTATACGTAATCACATCTTTGAGTCCATTGCCCAAAATCACCTCCTTAAGGCTTGCGTCCCTCTTGTTATCTTTGGTCGTTCGGAAACTATACAATTTAGTACCAGTCAAAAGACTGTATTCCAAACTTTTAGTAACACTCTTACTATTTAAAAATATTGGTACAGCATTTCTTTTTACCTCTGCAAATGACGAATTGGTTTTTAACCTATTAAATGTTATTGTTGTATCGGTACTTAATACATTTTCAAATAAAATTAAGTCTGTACGCTGTGGTTTTTCTCTTTCTGAATCATCTACTCCATACCAACGCATTACATATTCTATGGTGAAATTTTGCTGAAATAATATATCTGACTTACCATCACCGTTGAAATCATTTACCACATACGAACGTTCGGCTAAACTATAGGTGTTAATATTAAAGTTTCGTAAAGCAAAATAACCATATTCATTTACATAAAAATTAATTCCTATACTGGTGGTTATTTTTGAAAAACTATTGCCTTTTGACAGAAAAAAACTCCAACTATCTTGTTCTAATTCCTGTGGAATCACAAAATCGGCTTTGCCATCGCCATTAAAATCGCCCATATAGAAAGGCATATTGTATTTTATTGAAGCATCGGTATAACCGAACAATAATGTAAGCTGTCCTTGTTGATCCAAAGAATAGACCAACAAACTGCCTTTCTTAAAAACTATCAAATCCGATTTAGAATCGCCATTGACATCTGCCACCACAAGCCTGTTGTCTTCATCAATATCTATATTTCCTGAATGATGGACATAATTGGTTGTCTTCCGAATGTCCAATTCCACCAAATAGGTAGTACCCCCAGTTAACTTTTCCGATACCAAATTATAACAATGCGAATTGGAGCAATCTCTCTTTTTATAATAAATTGTCTTATCAACAACCAATACATCTGTAAGACCATCGCCATTAAAATCGCCTCCAAGATAATGTTTAGGAATTGTATAATAGGGTTGCTCCACCGAATTTGTCGGTCCAAACCTATTGGACATTGTAGTATTCGACCACATTGTCCAACTATTTGGCTGATAAGCCCCTTGAGCATCTACACACACCGAACGAACATAAAAAACATATTCCGCAGAGGTGTCCAACGCCTCCAATTCTAATGAATTTGAAAAGGTTGTATAATAAGTACCTACCAATACATCGTCAGTAGGGGCTGGTGCAACACCTTCTTCAAAATAACACACCTCCCACATAGTTGGAGCCAACACTCCTGATTGCTCCCAACCCAAAACCGTAGAACCATCTGATTCAAAACTCAAATGAATATTCAACGCAGACGAACAGCCCAACGACTCCTCAAAATCTATAAACTCAAAATCCTCCGATTCAACGCTATTAATATCAATATGACCTACGCCTGTATCGAGTCTACAATCAGGCAGATGAACACAATCGGGTTGGTAAACAAATCGAGGAAATTCAAATGTTTTCTGATGTGTTATTCCTGTAAAACCTTCCTCTGAATAATGAACAAATGCGGTCTGATTGTTTGACTTGTCGTATTGAACCACACACCAACCTTGCTTAGACTCAAACATACCTCCTTGATTAACCCAAGTGGTTGGGAAAATATCCAAAAAACTACCTACATTGTATTCTATTCCTCCATTAAAATTGGAATACTCAAGACCTCTAAACAACCAAAACTTCTTTTTGGCATTAGACCCCAAAGTTGGATACATAATAAAATCCATAGAACCATCGGCATCAAAATCACCACTGATATAACTGGAGTTTTTTGAACTCACATTACCCAAAATTGTTGTAGGCTCACTTATTGTAAATAAATCCTCGTTAGTGGTAGTGTCGTACTTGAACACAGTCGGATTCAAGGCATTTGCTTTACTTCCATCTTTTTCGGTAACGCTCTTTAGCAGTTCATATCCCAACGAATTTACCCCATGCTTAAGTTCGTAGTTTCTGACCCCCACATTATTACTCCGAACCCTTATCTCACTCAATATTGTATTTCGGACAAAGCTCTCTCCTTGAATGTATGCCTGTTCTTTTCTTTTCCTATCTTTATATACAAATAATATTTCGTTTATAGGCGGTGCGGAATACCTTGCTCCATACTTTATGGCATTTATCGAAAGATTGTTTCCTGATAGGATATAATCGTAAGATATGCGTACTCCTTGAGGATTTTGCCAATAACTTATTGCCCAATCTGTTAATGAACGTGAATTGCCCCCAGCCCCATAAACAGCATGTGAACCATCGGGGTAATCTACTCTAAAATGTGAAGGTCCATAGGCAACACCTTTCGGATGTACCCCATACGAAGTGATACGTATATTTGAAAAATTTTCTGTTTGGTATACCACGCCATTACCGCCATAAACTCCTGATGTACCTTCTTTTACAATCAGACGCTGACCATCTAAAGCGTACCTGTCATACATATCAAAATCCACCCCATCAATAACCCCATCGTGGTGTCGTGTGGCTGGTATTCTGCTGATAACCGAAACTCCTGATATATGCCAACCATAACCTGCCAGACCATTAGCCGACTGACTGTTATAACTCAACGCTACCTGCGGAACAACCCCATTAATACCTGGCGGAACAGCAATAGGAATGTCGTAAACAGCTCCTCCTGTTAATGACACGGACAAACTTCCTTGAGTAACACCTACTTCAGGCGAATTTCCTTTAGGTCCAAATATTCCTTTCTGCCCTTCTTCTTGCGAAAAAAGACGTAACGACAACATCAACAAAAATATCAAAAACAACCTTGACATAGCTTATTACTTTTTCAGAACCTTAATTGATTTTTGTCTATTACTCGAATAATAAAAAACAACATGGTAAACCCCTACAGGATATGTAAAAAACGGAACAACCAAACTGTTTTCCTTCGACAAATCTTCATACGAATCCACAACCTGACCTTGCAAATTGTAAACTTCTATTTTTTTAACAATATCATCTGACAACTCCCATTTCAGATACAACTCCTCACGAACAGGATTAGGATAATACGATATTACATCTTCCGAAAAAAACTTCCGATATTCTGGTAAATCATCTGATGAGAACAACGCCGATTTATCACTCACATCATTAATACACAACAACCTTTTCACCTGATTACCAGCAGCATCGTATTCAAAACAAAGGTCTTGCCCTTGAACGCCACCCAAAAACAAACAAAACAACACTGCCCAAAAGATACTATTACCCAAATAACAATTCATACACTTCATTTTATTTCAAAATCAATAATGATAATTACTATCCACTACAACAGAACCACAAAAATATAGATTTTTAGCTTTATATACAAAAAAATATAGTTTTTTTTTAGAAATTCAATCACACAAGTTAGAACAGCGTTTTTGAGAAAGGGTATAAAAAAGCCCTATAAAAGGGCTTTTTTAATAATCATCAGTATCATCATCGTCTAAATCGTCCGAATCCACA
>JAUMYH010000037.1:0-9975 GCA_030528745.1 Bacteroidota bacterium | reverse complement strand
CATCATCATCCTCATCATCATCCGACTTTTTTGACTCGTCGTCTTCCTCCTCATCGTCAATTTCCTCCTCCATTTCTTTGATAGGTGGAGCTACCACTTCCAAATCAAGGTCTAAATCATCATCTTCATAATTTTCGATTCTGTCTGCCAATTTGGTACTTACCTTCACCAAATAGATTGTGTCCTCAGTACGCACTTCAACAGCTTCTACTGTTTCATTTTTTGCATTTTTAAATCTAATAATGTCCGATTCTTCGTATCCTTCAGGAAATTTATCTACCAATAAGGTCAATATCTCGTTGGTCAATTTTGCATAATCTACAATCACTCTTTTCATACAACCTTATATTTTTATCTTACATGTCCAACAAATACGCAAAAATAAGCGGAGCTACTATAGTAGCATCTGATTCAATCATATATTTAGGAGTGTCCACGTCGAGTTTGCCCCAAGTAATTTTTTCATTAGGCACAGCTCCTGAATAAGAGCCATACGAGGTAGTCGAATCTGAAATTTGACAAAAATAAGACCAGAAAGGTACATCTTCCCACTCCAAATCTTGATACATCATCGGCACTACACAAATAGGGAAATCGCCCGATATACCTCCTGCTATTTGGAAAAATCCAACGCCTTTACCTTCCGAATTTTTTCTGTACCATTCTGTAAGATATATCATGTATTCTATACCTGATTTTACGGTCGATGCCTTCAATTTTCCTTTAATCACATTTGCCGCAAAAATATTTCCTGTGGTAGAATCTTCCCAACCAGGACATACTATAGGCAAATTCTTCTGGGCAGCTGCCACTATCCACGAGTCTTTAGGATCTATTTCGTAATATTGCTCTAACACCCCAGAGTTTACAACCTGATACAGAAACTCATGCGGAAAATAACGTTCTCCATTGGCTTCGGCTTTATGCCATACATCTTCCAAGTGCTTTTGCAAACGTCTAAAGGCCTCTTCTTCAGGAATACAAGTATCTGTTACTCTATTGAAATGACTATCCAATAATTCGCGTTCTTGCTCAGGCGTAAGGTCTCTCCAATTTGGAATACGTTTGTAGTGCGTATGTGCTACCAGATTCATTACATCTTCCTCTAGGTTAGCCCCAGTACACGAAATAAAATGTACTTTATCCTGACGAATCATCTCCGCCAAAGAAACCCCTAATTCGGCCGTAGACATAGCCCCTCCTAAAGAGATAAGCATCTTACCGCCTTCTTTTAAATGCAATTCGTAACCTTTTGCTGCATCGACCAATGCTGCCGCATTAAAATGCCTATAATGATGTTCTATAAATTTTCTTACTGCTCCCATTTAATATTTTTTTATCTATCGTATCCTAATATTTTAAGTACTTCTTCCGAAGTTTGTTGTTCCGAGAAAACCTCCGTAGCCAAAATACCATTTTTATCCCTCGATATTAATATATGTTTAGGTTGTGGTATCAAGCAATGATGTATTCCTCCAAATCCGCCTATGGTTTCTTGATAAGCTCCTGTGTTAAAAAAGCCTATATAAAGCGGTTTGTCTTTGTTGTATTTTGGCAAATATACAGCATTCATGTGTTGCTCCGAGTTATAATAATCATCACTATCACAAGTGAGTCCACCCAACAACACACGCTCATAGGTGTCGTTCCAACGATTTACCGCCAACATCACAAATCGTCTATTGATGGCCCAAGTGTCTGGAAGCGTGGTGATAAACGACGAGTCTATCATATTCCACTTCTCTCTATCATTTTGTTGTTTTTGATACAACACTTCATAAATAGCTCCTCCACTTTCACCTACTGTAAAAGAACCAAATTCTGTAAAAATGTGCGGCACTGGAATCTCGGCATCATCACAAGCTATCTTGATTTGATTGAGAATTTCCTCTATCATATAAACATAATCGTACTGGAACGCCAACGAATTTTTGATCGGGAAACCGCCTCCTATATTCAAGCTATCAAGCGTAGGGCATTCTTTTTTGAGTGCAATATACACCTTCATACACTTCAACAGTTCGTTCCAATAATACGCCGTATCTCTGATGCCTGTATTGATAAAAAAGTGCAACATCTTGAGCTCGATTCGCTTATTATCTTGAATCTGTTTTCTGTAAAATGGCACTATATTTTTATAACCGATTCCCAAACGAGAGGTATAAAACTCAAATTTAGGCTCTTCTTCAGCGGCAATTCGGATTCCTATTTTGAATTTTTTATCTGTTTTATCCAATATCAAATCCAATTCTTCGTAATTGTCTATTACTGGAATGGTGTTTTTGTGTCCTTCATTTATAAGTCTGGCAACATTTTCGATATACTGATCTCTCTTAAACCCATTACAAATGATAAATGTATTTTTGTTTATCTTGCCGTCTTGTATGAGTTTTTCTACAATGTTTATATCATAGGCCGACGAGGTTTCTACGTGAATATTATTCTTAAAAGCCTCGTCCATCACAAATTTAAAATGCGAACTTTTTGTACAATAACAATAATAATATTTGCCTTCGTATCCGAGCTTTTCCATTGCAGCTCTAAACCAATTTTTTGCCTTATTGATATTATTTGAAATAGCTGGTAAGTAGGTAAACTTCAGAGGAGTACCGTATTGCTCTACCAACTTCATCAAATCTATATTATGAAAATGCAAGTTATTTTCCTTGTCCAAGGTAAATTCTTCTTGTGGAAAATAAAATGTTTGATTTATTAAATCAAAATACTTAGTATTCATTCTAAAAATATTATCTAAAGTTATTGTATATCATATCTTAAACAAAAAATCACAGAAACCTAATATTCATTTTTTACAAAAAAATAATCTTATCAAACATGAAGATTCTCTAGATTTCTAGGACGTGAGCAAATGTAACAAATATTATTTTTTATTTGCAAAAATATTTTACAAAAAACATCCCTCATCACAAACTTTTTACACAACCTCACAAATCTCTATTTTTCAAAATGCTATACGTTGCCCATACAAAAATGCACGTCCAAAGCACCACAATCAGGATCTGCAAATAATTTACCGAAAAATCTTTTTGATATTCAATCCCCAATTGAGTGGTTGCAGAACGCACCATCGAAAGCCTCATCGTAGGATTCGGAATCAGATTACTCATACCCTCAAGTGGCAATACATAATCGGTTAGGAAAACAAAAAATTTATTATCCTCCAAAGTACTAAATTTTACAATACCCATTATAATCAACTCCACAAAATTCCATAAAGCCAAAAAACCAAGGGCTAAAGCCGAACGCTTGATAAGCATTCCCAAAAAAATACAAAACGAAAAAAACGCACACAACTTTACCGCATAAGCCAACAGATAATCTATATCGGTAAAAACAATGGCTATTTCGGTATAATTTGAATATACAAACCCCAACACCAAACTCAAAATCATCACCAACAACACCGAAAGCACCACAAACAAAGCCACTACCAAATACTTCGACATCAGAAACTCTTTTTTGCTAAGCCCATCTATCAGATTCTGTTTCAAGGTATTATACGTATACTCGTTCGATACCATCGTTACAATCACTATAGCCAAAAATATCTTGAGAATCGAGGCTATATAGGTGTGAAAATGCCATATAAACGGAAAATCGTAAATTCCATAATCCGAAAACTTCAAGGTTTTGTCCGAACCAAAAATATCTACCTCTACCGTTCCGATAAGCACCATAGACAATATGAGTGCAAAATAAGCTATGGTCAAAATCCTTGACGACTTGTTAAACCATAGTTTTTGTAATTCTATAGACATCAACCTCAACATAGCTTTTTATTTTTGGATTATTTCTAAAAACAACTCTTCTAATTTCTTTTTGCGTTCTACCAAATGCGTCAAATACACTTCTTTTTGTGATAAATACCTGTTCAAATCACTTGATTTGAACACTTGGTCAAAATACACATTAATATACAATTCGCCTTGTTCAAATCTATCAAAGTTGGGGTGCAATTGCAAAACCTCAATTAATTTGGTTTTATCATCAGCATCTAACTCAAACATCGATTGCTGTTGATTTTTAACCACCATCGAACCATTATAAAGCATCTTGCCATGCTTGATGATAACCAAATGAGTACACACCTTTTCGACCTCGTCCAAAAGATGCGAAGCCAATAATATCGAAGTACCTTGCTGGGCTATTTTTTTTATTATCTCACGTATTTGAGTAATTCCCTCAGGGTCAAGTCCGTTCGTTGGTTCGTCTAAAATCAACACTTCAGGGTCGTTCAACAAGGCAGAGGCTATTGCCAAACGTTGCTTCATTCCGAGCGAAAAGGTACGAAAGGGGCTATTTTTACGTTCCAAAAGCCCTACCAAAGCTAACTTTTCATCTATCTTGGCGTATGGCACTTTTTTGATTTTGGCAACCAACTTCAAATTCTGATACGCAGACATATACGGATAAAAATTTGGACGCTCAATGATAGCTCCTACCTTTTTGAGTGCCTGATGCGTATCGACACTACCTCCAAACCAAGCATAACTACCTGTTGTCTTATTGACCACATCTAACACGATTCCCAATACGGTAGACTTTCCGCTTCCATTCGGACCTAATATACCATACACATTCCCCTTCTGAATTGAAAACGACACATCATCCAAGGCAGTGAGCCTCCCAAAACGCTTGGTAAGATTATCAACTTGTAAAATCATATCCTTTGGTTTTATGCAAAAAAAAATACAGATATCGCTATCTGTATTTTAACCCCTTGCGGAGAAAGAGGGATTCGAACCCCCGGACCTGTTACAGTCAACGGTTTTCAAGACCGCCGCATTCGACCACTCTGCCATTTCTCCAAAACTAAAATTCCCTTTAGTTTTCGTGTGCAAAATTACAGCTTTTTTTGATACTTACAAATTTTTTTGACAAAAAATAGAAAATTTTTTTACCCATATTTATAACTAACTCATTTACAAAACAAAAAACCTCTCCGAAGAGAGACTGTTTTTAAAATAATTTGACTTGTGTTATATAAATTAATGTCAGAATAACAACCACGAACAACACATCTCCTAATAAGGTATTCTGAAATTGTTCTTCTACCTGTAACTTTTTTTGCAGTTGTTCTTTTTGCCTAGTGCTAAGCCCTATCTGATAATACTTTCCTTCGTATTTGAATCCAAAAATGTAATAGTCAAACACAAACAGGGTCTTATATCGAACCAAAAACACCTCTTGCATCGCTGCAAAATCAAAACGCTTTCCACCAAAAGACAACGAATGCTCATCAATAGCTACCGAAGACCTCCTGGCTGTAAACCATTTAAAGTCCCATTTTGTGGGAGAACTAAAAACGTCTGAAACTAGAATTTTATTGTACATAACTCCTTTGATTTAAGATAACTACTGTAAATATAAAAAATCTTGCAAAAAGAACCAAATATTTACGTTTATTTTTTAGATAAAAACACAGGAAATACTTTTTGTTATTTTTATGTAAAAATAATTTATTTAAGAAAAAACAAGTGATTATTTTCGTTTTTTACCAAAATGTTTTCACGCTATACAGATTATCAATATGTTTTTATGATATTTTTTCAAGCCTTTACAGAGCTTATTTTAAAAAATATTAGCTGTGTATCACCAACTATTAATGTTTTTTATTATTTTTGGGTGATTATTAAATTTATTTTTTAACCAAATCAAATTTATAGTATGAAAAAAATCTATTTATTGGTATTTTTTTTATGTTGTAATCTTACAGGATTTTCTCAATTTGTAGAAAATTTTAATGGAGGAATTCCTGCTGATTGGGCAACATTAAAAATACTTAACGGAAATGTCGTTACTGGCAGTGGAGTACCTGAATGGGGCGAAACTCCAACAGCCTTTGAACATCTAATCTGCGAAGGCACAGGGGCTGCCTTTGTAGGACGAATGAACATCGGAATGAACAACACTTCTGAGAGTTGGCTCGTAACCCCTCAGATTACTGTACCTGACAACGGACGCTTGTACTTTCTGGCGTTGCAGACGCTAGGTGCTGATTTTGGGACAACGTATCAGGTACGCATCTCGACCACTTCTCAAACAGATCACACTAGTTTTACCACTACATTGATTAGTTTGACTGAAAACGAGCTTAGCAACTTTAACGAGTGTAGAGAGCATGGTATACAGCCTGTTATCGACCTTCAGCCTTATGCCAACCAAAATGTTTACATTGCCTTTGTAAAAGTGGACACCCAACCATCATCAGGTACTAGTGCTGATCGTTGGCTTTTGGACAATGTGCGTGTATTGGCCGAGTGTCCTGCACTTACTAACATTCAGGCTACTGCCGACATTGATTCGGCTACAATTACTTGGAATGACAACGGTGCTATGTCGTGGGAAGTTGTTTTGGTTGAGGGCAACAATGTTCCTAATGATGGTGTTGTTGATTATACCGTAAACACCAATACCGTAAACATCACTGGACTCAATCCTGCTACCCAATACACTTACTATATAAGAAGTCTTTGTGACGGAAATTACAGCGATTGGACAAATGCTCAAACATTCAACACCACGCTTTGTAATGCCAGCCAGACTTGTACTTTCTCATTTATACTGTACGATGACTATGGTGATGGTTGGAACGGCAATACGATGTCAGTGTCTCAAAATGGAATTATCGTAGAAAATCTTACATTTAGCGACGGTTCTACACATCAAATTGATGTAGGATTGTGTAATGGTATTCCTTTTTCTCTTACGTGGAATCCTGGAGGATTCTATTCGCAAGAGGTGGGAATTACGATAATAAGTCCTACGGGGGAACAACTCTATCAAATGACACCTAACACTAACACTCCTGGTACCACACTATTTACCGATGTTGTAAACTGTACGCCTCCTACCTGTCCTAGACCTAATAACCTAACGGCTACAAACATCAACGATACCTCTGTTGATTTAGCTTGGACTGAAACAGGTACTGCTACTCAATGGGAAGTAGTGATACTCCCTACTGGATCTGCTTTTGACGACAGCAATGCTGTAACCGTAAATACAAATCCTTATACTTTTACTGGGCTTGGTTCTGGTGTTCTGTACGATTTTTATGTACGTGCTGTATGCGATACTAATGATACAAGTACTTGGAGTGTCCCTATAACTTTCCAAACCGACCTTTGTCCAGCATCACAACGTTGTGCATATAAATTTATACTTACCGACCAATATGGAGATGGTTGGACAGGAAATACGATGACTGTATCTCAAAATGGAGTTATTATTCAAACACTATCTATGAGCAGTGGATCTCAACAAGAGATTATGGTTGACTTGTGCGATGGGGTTCCTTTTTCATTATTTTGGAATATAGGGGGGGGATTCGCTGGAGAGGTGGGTATTATTGTCGAAAATCCTTTCCAAGAGGTTCTCTATGAAAAACCCGCAGGTACAGGACAACAAAATTCCAACCTATATACAGGCTCTGTCAACTGTACTGCTCCAACATGTTTAAGTCCTGTTAACCCAACAGTATCTGATGTTATCGACACACAGGCTACCTTTTCGTGGACAGAACAAGGTACAGCTACTCAATGGGAAATTGCCATCGAACCTGAAGGGACTGGTGCACCATCAGGAAACAACAGTTTCATCGTGAACGAAAACCCTTATACACATACAGGGCTAAATCCTGCTACCAAATATGAATATTATGTACGTGCTATATGTGACGCTAATGATGTTAGTATTTGGAGTGGACCACGATATTTTGAAACTATGGTCTGTCATCCAGACGATCAATGTCTATACTCTTTTTATATGAATTCAACCTCGTCATGGGGATGGGATAGTGCTCGTATGCAAATAATTCAAAACGGTGCTATTGTTCATGAGTTGATCCATCAAAGTGCAACACCACAAACTATACAAGTAGCTCTTTGTAATGGCATTCCTTTTGACATCGTATGGTCTGTAGCTGGATTTTCTCCTAATGTTGTAGCTTTAGAAGTAACTGACTCTCATAACGGCTTTGTATTTGCGATGCTACCTGGCGAAGGCACACCTAACACTACACTGTATAGCGGAATTGTATCGTGTGGTGTTTCTAACTGTCCTAATCCATCAGATATCACAATTAGCAATATCACACAAACCTCTGCTGTAGTAGATTGGGTTGAAACAGGTACGACTACGCAATGGGAGTATGTAGCGCTTCCTGTTGGAGAATTACCAAACAACAACACTGTATTTACGCTTACCGATACACATCCTATTACAATAGATAACCTGAATTCAGGAACCTCGTACAGAATCTATATAAGAGCTGTATGTAGTGCCTCTGATAGTAGTGGTATTGTTTATGATACATTCCAAACTCTTAGCTTACCCGCTATAACCGTAAATACCACCCAGTATACAATACCAGAACTTGTCGAAGATATATTCATCAAATCAGATTGTGCCGAAATCAGCAATATTTCTTGGAGTACTGGTACCAACTTCAATAGCGTAAATGGTATTGGTTATTTTGAAAAAAATAACTCTTCTTTCCCATTCACAGATGGAATCATATTATCCACAGGTAATGTAGATTTAGCTTCAGGTCCTAAAACAATAACTACCCAAAGCCAAGGACTTATCAATTGGAATGGTGATAACGATTTGAACGAACTACTTTTGTCTATAGGCAACACCAATGGTTTGTTAAACGCTACGGTATTAGAGTTTGACTTTAAAGCCATCACCGATCAAATCAGTTTTGATTTCATCTTTGCTTCCGAAGAATATGGCATTTTCCAATGTTCTTATTCTGATGTGTTTGCATTCTTCCTCACTGACCTTGAAACAGGTGTAACAACAAACTTGGCGGTAGTGCCTAACACCAATATACCTATTTCTGTTACCACTATTCGCAATCAGTTGTACAATCCTAGTTGCTCTTCTGAAAACGAACAATATTTTGCTAACTTTTATCCTGGCAATGATATTGCTTCGGCAAATGCACCTATCAACTTTAGAGGACATACCGTTCCGCTTACCGCAAGTTCAGCCGTAGTTCCTAACAAAAACTACCATATTAAATTGGCTATAGCTGATTATAGTGATATGCAATACGACTCTGCCGTATTCTTGGCAGGAGGTAGCTTTAACTTTGGAGAAATTGATCTTGGTGCTGATTTGCTTGTTATTGACAATACAGCCCTGTGTGCTAATGGTTCTCACACTCTTGTTAGTGGTATTGATACTAATATATTCCAAATCAGCTGGTATCATAACGATGTATTAATTCCAGGAGAAAACGCCGCTACTCTTGTAGTAACACAAAGTGGTACTTATACAGCAGTGGCTTCAAATGGTACTTGTAATACCTCAGACTCTGTGGTGGTAGAATTTTTTGAAAATCTAGAAACCATAATTGCTCAGCCTAATAACCTCACCGATTGTGGAGCTTCTGGAACAAATACTTTTGATTTGAGTGTTAATACTCCTGTAATACTAGCTAACCTAGACCCCACTTTGCATACCGTAGAGTATTATGTATCTCAAAATGATGCTCAAAATGGCGTAAATGCGATTACAGATTTGCAAAATTTTGCTAACACGGCTAATCCGCAAACCATTTATGTAAGAGTGTACCGAAATAATACGGTATGTTATGCTTACACTTCTTTTGAGTTGCAAATAACTACTCCTAATCAGGCTATTACTGATTTTAGTTATGACAACACAAATTATTGTTTAGCTGATAATAATCCTGTCATAACCCTAAATCCAAACATCACGCCAAGTGGGGTATTTACAGCTACTCCTTCGCTTAACGGACTCAACAGTACTACAGGTGAGATTGATTTATCTCAGACTTCAACAGGTACTTATACCATCACCTATACCGTAACAGATTCAGGTTGTACTGCAGGCGGAAGTAGTTCGTTCGTTATCAACCTAATAGAATCTTGCCTTATCCCTAGGGGTATTTCTCCGAATGGAGACGGCATGAATGACGTT
>JAUMYH010000117.1 GCA_030528745.1 Bacteroidota bacterium | reverse complement strand
TATGCTAACAGAAAACAAAATAGGCTTTATCGCCTTAAATCAAGGCATAGATACAACAAAACGCAAAGACCCTATGGCAATGGCTATGATTCACTTGTTAGGGCTATTTGCAGAACTAGAGCGAAATTTTATCGTAGATAGAACTCAAGGGGGAAAACTTGCAAAAATCGAATCAGGAGACCTAAAAGCAATCGGAGGAAGACCAAAAATCCTTTCAGAAAAGGCTGAAAAAAGACTTTTTAAAGATATAAAAAAGAAATTCACCTTAACCGAACTAGCTGAAAAATATGGAGTATCAAGAGCAACAATCAGTCGATATAAAAACTTAGCCAAATAGCTACCGCCTCCCTGCGGTCGTTGCTGAATCCCCAAAATATAAAAACAGACTTCGCTAATTTTTACATTTTGGGGATTTCCATTTTTATAGAGAAAATCCCTTAGATTTTTTCTGTAAATCACTTGTTGATTTAGATTCTATTTTTGAACCTAATGCGTCAATTTTTCTGTTTTCAGGACGATTTACTTTAAATTCATTCGGTAACATTAAAGGCTGTATCGTTCCTGATTTTAAGGATTCCGCCGATATGCCTTTTTCTCTCATATCTTTATGGTTAGCCAATCCCTCGAGGGCTTTAGAAAGCTGGCTATCTCTTTTTAATAGAACATCAGATTTTATCCCATTAACTAAAACATCATAAGATTTCTGCCCTATTTTTTCAGATAATTCTTTATTGAAAGAAAACTCTATTTTATAAATTTTGGATTGTTCAATACTTAATTTAGATAATGAACACTCTATAATTTTTTCTAAAGGTTTATATTCTTTGTGGTAGCGAATAGCATCAATTTCATCTTGTAATGCCATTTTTTGAGTAGGAGTAGAAGCTCTCAACAAACTGATTGAATTTACCTCAAAATCTCTTGCTAAATATACTTCTGTTTGAGTTGATTTAGCCCAATCTAATTTGAATCCAGCCTCTTCTGAAAGAGTTCGAGTAAATTCTCGTAATGTTCGACTATTTCCGTCAGGGAATGGGTGAATGTAATCAAGTTTTTTATAAATACTAGCAATTTCCTTAGCAAGATCTGCTTTATCTAACGTTTTTAACCGTTCTATATTGACTGAATTTAGTACATCTTCAGCTTCCTTTATACTTTTACTATCCATTGGACTATAACAAACTGTTATACTGCCAAAACCACTATAAGACCTTACTTTCTGCCATAATTCATTACCACTTATTTTCACTTCAGGTCTAAATTTACCTGCGACATCAGGGCTATCCTGAAAGATATAGCCATTCAGTTTTTTCAAATGTTCTAAATCAAAATTACCCTTTATTGGATTTTCTCTTAATTCTGATAAACGAATAAATGATAACTTATCCTTTATCTCTTCTTCAGAATAGCCTTTGCCCATATTACACCCCAGCTCTCACTGCGATAATATATTCTTTAGTAAATTCCTCCCTTGTTAATAAACCTTGAATATACTTATCCGCAATTTCTAATAGACCGTCGGATAGAGTTACACCCTCCAATCCTACACTGGCTTTTGCATACTCAACAGCTTCACGTCTCATTTCTTTTTCAGATTCAGAAATCATAATGCACCTCTTAAAGATAGAATTCTTAAACTCGACATATTATATACCACCCCAACCCAAAACAAAAGCCTTTTATATATCTTTTAAAAGCTATTTATAAGTCATTTATTGAGCAAAATAAAAGGGCGTCTCTTAATGCAACCGCTTTATTTGAGTAGCACGCTTCATAGCTATCAAATTTTACTACTTTCTTAGTCGTTCCTGTTGTGGTTTTCTCAATCTTAACAAGTCTCCACTCACAACCACCGACAAGAATACTCCCCTGCGTATATTGTTCTTCATAAATTTCTATTATCATAGAATCCCAAATTGTTGGCATAGAATAAATGACTGCTTCAGAGCCATAAGATAAAAAATGTTCAACATCATTTCTAGGTTTGAGCATTTTAATTTCTACGCTCATCAATTCTCTACTATTCATCGCTTACCCTCTTTAAAAGCTCGTTTAAATCTAAATTGAGCTTATTTTTGGCATAATGTAATATGGCAAGAATAATCACACCACGCACACGGATATTTACCCAATTTACCCGATAATCTTCGTAAAGTTCATAGAAAAATTCATAAGCCCTGTTTTTCTGAATTGGGTAAGCTTTTCCCGAGCCTTTTACGCCTATACCAGTTATAAAATCTAAGTAGTCCACATAATCGAGACAATTAAAATCTGACCGCATAAATTCAGCAACCGTGCTAAATAACGCTGTTTTTGTACGAATGTTAGAAATTTCCAATACTTGATCAATCAATTTCCATTGCGTATTCGTGAATCTTACGTTTGACAAATTAGTATTTGTTTTTTTTTCTTTTTTCATTTCGCCGCTAGTTGCTTGTGAAATAAAATCTACTGCGGTGGTTGCTCTGCTTAATCTTTTCATTTTATACCTCTAAAATACGATTTAAAATTTC
>JAUMYH010000116.1 GCA_030528745.1 Bacteroidota bacterium | reverse complement strand
AAATTATTTAAAACCAGTTAGAAAAAGGAAACTGAGGGTCTTGCAAAGGACTCAAGTATTCAGTCTGTCCTCTCAAAGGAAACAGAATGTCATATTGAAGAGGTTTCAAAATATGCGAAATCTAAAAATGTATATCATTCTGTCCAAAATTACATAACCGAAGGATTTGAAGGGAATTGGACACCAATCAAAAGTGATAGTAACATTAAAAAAGACTATTCTCAGCAATGTTTTGCAGCAGATAGAAATCTGTCAATTCTTCAAAACGGAAATGTTTATACTTGTTTTCAACAAAATTGGATAAAAGGATGTGAAAGACCTCTTGGAAATTTGAATTTTCAAACAATGATGGAAATACTCACTTCGGAATATTGTTTAGAAGTAAGTAAACAGATGAAAATATGCAATTTACCTTGTAAAGTTCTTAAATGTAATACTGAAAGCTAATGATTAAATTTGAAGAAGTAATAATAGAGCTAAGTTACAATTGCAATTTAAGTTGCTCAATGTGTGGATTTGGTAAAGAGGTTAATCCTTTTGATAAAAATAAGTTTTTGACTTTCGAAAATTATAAAAATAGTTCATCAAATTGGAGATAAAACAAAAGTCATTCGTTTGAATGGAAGAGGCGAAAGCACGATACACCCTAATTTTGTTGAAATTTTAAACTACACAAAGTCACGCTATCCGAATGTAAGAATAAATTTATTTTCAAATTTCTCGTTTAAGAATGAAGAAATTATAAATTCGTTAATTAAAAATCAAGTGCAGCTTTTTATTTCTATGGATAGTTCAAACGAAGATGAATTAGTAAAAATAAGAAAAGGTGCAAAAGCAAAATACATAAATAGTAATATACAAAAAATAAAAAATTATCTCCTCGCCCTTTCATTATTTTTACCATACAAGAAGAAAATACACATCGAATTTTTGATATTGCAAAATTCGCTTTTGACAATAATTGCCATATACTATACAATACCATAAGGAGAGATATTGGTATAGAAACGTTTTTTGAAAAAGTTAATCAAGAAAAACAAAATATTGTAAATCAATTTCAGAATGTTGAAAAGTTATACGCTTCCACAAATTTGAAATATCTATTTCCTGACCAACTTGCAGGAATGCAATTAAATATAATTTCATCAACCCAAACACACGGAACAATGCAAAGTTGCCCAGCTCTAAACACCGAACTTTGTGTTTTTTTTGACGGAACTGTAACGCCCTGCAATATGTTCAATCCTTACATTTATGGAAACATTTTTAAAAATTCATTGAGTGAAATTTGGAGTAGTCAGAAAAGATTGGATTTTTTAGCCTCCCATAAAAATCATTATTATTGTAAAAATTGCTCAAATTTAGGAATGTAGTATGAGTTCATTATCACACCTCCCTTATGGAAAAATATTAGATTATTGGCACGAAAAATTAGCAGGAAATCCAAACAGAATTAAGTTTATTCTAACAAAAATGATTGAAATATATAGTTTTAAAACAAATAATAAAAAAAACTATGTAAATCCGTCTAACTTCGTAGTTTTTCCTGTTTTAAAACAAAATGAAATTCCAGAGAACCCTAAAATTAGTATCGTAATACCTGTTTATATTAAAACAAGTGAGGATAAAGAAAAACTAACAAGTTTGTTAAAATCCATTGATAAACAGAAACACCCTCCTTATGAAGTAATAGTAGTTGATGATTGTTCGCCAATCAAATTAGATATTTCGGGTAATTTTATTATACATCATTTAGTACGAAATAGTGGTCCTGCAAGGGCAAGGAATATAGGAAAAAAAATAGCATTAGAAAATGAAGCTGATGTAATTGCTTTCACAGATAGTGATTGTATATTATCAGAAAATTGGGTGTTAAAGATTTTACAAGAATTTAAAACTCAAAAAAAATATCATATTTTGTCAGGAAATACTAAATCTTTTGGAGTCACTTGGTTTGATACTTATCATAATATTAATGGAACACTAAATGGAAGAAGAATGAAAGGTACTGATAAACTTCTTTATGGAACAACAGCGAATTTAGCGATAAGTAGTGAAGTTGCCAGAAAAATTGATTTTAATGAAATTTTTCCTGATGCGGCGGGGGAAGATATTGAATATTGTTTTAGGGCTAATATGCAGGGATTTGCAATAGGTTATTTTTCGGAAATGATAGTTTACCACAATTATGGGTATGTTAAAGGAAGTTTTTTGAAAAATATGACTAAATTTTCAAAGCAATTTAGAAAGTACGGAAAGGGAGAAGGGGTTTTGCTTGAACAAATCCCAAATTACTATAACTATTTTGACGATACAGAAGAAATTTCCGTTTGATTTTTGCAAGATTAAGGAGAAAGGTTATTGCCTTATTCTAGCAATCTTTTTATTTTTTCGGAAAATTAAAAAAATGCAAAAATATTCCGTAAATCAATACCTTATAGAGGTTGTATTAGCATCTGTAAAGGCAGGTGAAATTGCGATTCCTGAAATTCAGCGTCCTTTTGTGTGGGATAGCTCCAAAGTGCGTGATTTGA
>JAUMYH010000115.1 GCA_030528745.1 Bacteroidota bacterium | reverse complement strand
TTCTGACATAAATTTTCAATTTGAAATCGCAAAGTTACGGATTTTTTGAGAATTATACGTAGTGCAGTGCAAGGGAATTTTAACCGCATTGAGACCTAATTTTTTACTGACTTCTAAATAACGTATTTAAAAGCCCGTTTAAATCTTATTATTTTTAAGTAAAATGACATATTATATACCTCAAAACAACCTATGTAAAAACATAAAGCACTGATTTATAGGCGTTAAAAATTTTAACAACACATTTGGAACATTACCCATAGATGGGTTTTATCCAGTTAGGGTCATAATCTTCCAAACTCAAACAAAATTCTTTAAAATTAGGAGCAACTATTATTATCGCTTCTTCAAAATCCTCTTCGTGCTCAAATCTCTTTACTAATCCTGTGTTTGTATCCAACCAAATGGTATTACCACTACCATCATCAGCAAAAGGAATATGAGTGTTTATAAAAAATTGATATTCTTGTCTTTCATCTCCAACATATTTTTTTTCAGAAATGATGTCTTTCATTTTTAGAAAAAAACTGACACTAATTAAGTCTAATTCCCCTTTTGAAATTTCATAGAACTTACTCCTAAACATTTTAGCCTCTCTCATAAAATCTACGCCATCAAAAACAGAATAAAGTTCTAAAAAATCTTTTGAACCTTCAAAATCTGTTTGAAAAAGGTTTGTTATTTCTTGTTTTGATAAATTTGACGCAAATCCTTTATATAATAATTTTTCTTCTCTGAATAAATTCATAATCTACAAATTTAGTAATGTTTATTTTTATTTACAAGTTTATTCGTTTTGTTCTGCTCCTTGCGCGCATTCAACACAAATAAAAAAACTCAAAACATAAATTATGCTTTGAGTTTTCAAATTGATTTAATGATAGCGTAATTACTCAACAATGAATTTTCCTTTCATTATTGCATAGTGTCCTGGAAAAGAACAAATAAAATCATAAGTTCCCTTAGCAGGCGCGTCAAAAGTGATGGTTGTTGATTCACCTCCACCGATTATCCCAGTACTGGCAATTACATCTTTGCTTCCCACTGGAACATATGCGTTTTCTTTGGCGTTTACAGCCTCATTGGCAAAAGCCGCCAAATCTGTCCCCTGTTTCAAGAGTACAAAATTATGCCCCATAACCGAAGCTGGCATCTTCCCGATATGTTTTAGGGTTAAGGTTACTTTCTGTCCTTCTTTAACCTTAATTTCGGTGGTGGTAAAGGTCATTTGGTCAGTACTTTCCAGTACAATCTCGCCATCGGTAGCTACACTTTGTGGTTTCGCCTCAGAGGCTGACTCGGGGGCAGCGTGCTGATGATTATGCTCGGTAGTTGCTGAATTCTCTTGCTTTTTGGTTTCGGTATTTCCACACGAAACAGCCAAAGCACCCATCAAAGTTACTAATAAAATTTTTTTCATCTGAATATGGTATTTAAGTTTCGCACAAAGGTATAAAATATTTTTATTTACAACAAATTTAAATAGCTTTATTTTTTGAGAAGATTTAAGTTCAAAAATATTTGCTTTTTTTATTTCAAATCGACTATATTTGCACAACTTATTCACCAAACGATAATAAAAAATTCAAGTCGATGCAAATACATTTCATCTCGTCCAACGAAAAAAAATTACAAAATTGGAGGTCGGAATTTTTAAATACGCTTAAAATTACCTCAAAAACAGATGAAATCAGCTCTGCCACTGAAAAAATTGTGGTAGATGACCCTATTGAAGAAAAAGATAACATACTCAAAATAAGCAATTTATCAATAGATATAATCCCAAAAGAGGCTTTTTTGTACCAAAAATTTAGCGACATAACACGTGTGGTAATTGCGGGAAATTCTCAAAGAAGACGCATTCTGGAAATCGTGCTACACACAATGAATTTCTACAACATTCCCGTGAGTTATTATTCTGATAGTCAAATAAATAACAAAGAAATTCACTTTGAGGAAGACGCCGAATTCATCCTTTTAGAAGGCAGTCATCAAAGCATATCATTTGGCGATTTTCGTGCAAAATTTCTCTATTTACACCCTGTTGTGGCTTTAATCAACCAAGTTCCGCCAAAGGAGGCAGAGAAATACGTCGCTTTTATTGATTCAATGACCAAAGGAGGTATTTTGATTTATAATGAGGAGGATAATTTGTTGAGTGAAATGGTCGCTCAATCGGAAAACTCTATTCGAAAAATAGGCTACAAAACTCCTGATTATCAAATACATAACGAAAAAGTTTACCTCATTACCAGTGAGGGCGAACTTTTATTGGAAAATATCAATCAGCATTCAATTAATGATGTTGAAGGTGCTAAATGGATTTGCCAAAATATGGGAATTGACCCGATTGATTTTTACGAGGCTTTGGTTAGTTTTTAATCAAATTAAGTGTGTTTTTGGAACATACAAACAAAAGCCGATACAATGAATTCAAAAAAAAAAGATAACCACTTGATTATCAAATAGTTATCTTTTGATTGTGGAGTCGGAGAGAATCGAACTCTCGTCCAAATAAGCAATTCAAAGGCTTTC
>JAUMYH010000114.1 GCA_030528745.1 Bacteroidota bacterium | reverse complement strand
AATTTTTTTCATTAGAGTGATTCCTATACCGCAAAAATAAGGGGGCTAGTATAGCTTAGAAATAGACAGTGGGTAAAGAAAGGCAAAAAATTGTATAGGATAACTTGTTTTTTATTGTCATTTATTTAGAATTAGAATCTTTAATAATAAAAATGATTATCATTTAAGGTTAATGGTTATGGATAAAAATTTAATGAAGGGATGTGTATTCTTATCAATAGTCGGTTGCGGTATCCAAATAGGGCTAGCATCAAATCCAAATCCTCCAGATGTGGATGAGTTATTACCTATTATTGTGAATGCTGATGAGGATAATAAATTACCAGGTCGTTCTGTATTAAAACAGAAAAATATCGATCAACAACAAGCAGATAATGCTGCTGACTTAATAAATATTTTGCCTGGCGTAAATATGGCGGGAGGATTTCGCCCTGGAGGTCAAACATTAAATATTAATGGAATGGGTGATGCTGAAGATGTTAGAGTTCAATTAGACGGCGCAACAAAAAGTTTCGAAAAATATCAACAAGGCTCTATTTTTATTGAACCTGAGTTATTAAGAAAGGTGACAGTAGACAAAGGAAATTATTCTCCTCAATATGGCAATGGTGGCTTTGCTGGTACTGTAAAATTTGAAACAAAAGATGCAACTGATTTTTTGAAAGAAAATCAGAAAATAGGTGGATTATTTAAATATGGAAATAATAGCAATAATAACCAAAAAACTTATAGTACAGCCCTAGTTTTACAGAATGAACAAAAAAATATTGATTTGTTATTATTTGGTTCTGTAAGAAATGCAAGCAATTATACAAGACCTGATAAAAGTAAAATTCTTTTTTCAAAAAACAATCAAAAAAGTGGATTAATAAAAGTAAATTGGCAAATTACTCCTGAACATTTATTAACTTTATCCAGTGTTTATGGCATTCATAAAGGGTGGGAACCCTGGGCAGCAAAAAGAGATGTGATGTCGAGACCAACAGAGACAGAAATAAAACGCTATGGGATTGATGTTGCATGGAAACGTAAACTTGTTTACCGAGATCAAAAAGATGAAAGTTATTCATTGAAATATCGCTATTTACCTGAAAATAATAAGTATATTAATTTATCTGTTCAACTGAGTTATAGTAAAACAAAACAGAATGATACTCGCCATGAGAAAGTCACTTCTTCATTCCTAGGTACATTAGGAAATAAAAGTTGGATAACTTATTCAGATCTTACTTTTGATATAAATAACACAAGTACTTTAAATATCGGGCGTGCTGAGCATGAACTATTATTTGGTTTACAATGGTTAAAAAATAAAAGAAATACCCTTATGTATCATAAAGGGGGAGTCAAGAATGCAGACTATAATTATGGCTATTTTCAGCCTTATTATATGCCTTCCGGACGTCAGTATACACAAGCATTTTATTTACAAGATCAAATAAAATGGCAGAATTTTCTCTTTACAGGAGGGATACGATATGACCATATCAATAATATAGGGCAGAAAAATCTAGCACCACGATATAATGATATCTCTGCAGGACATGATTATAGCCAGAAAAATTATAATGGTTGGTCTTATTATTTAGGTCTTAAGTATGATGTAAATCATTATTTAAGTTTATTTACGAATTTTAGTAAAACTTGGCGAGCACCTGTCATTGATGAACAGTATGAAACACAATATAGTCAAGCTTCTGTATCTGCGACTTCTTTACATTTAGAAAAAGAAATGATTAATCAAACCAGAGTGGGTGGAATTATTACCTTCAATCATTTATTTCAAGAAAACGATGCTTTTCAATTTAGAACTACTTATTTTTACAATCGCGGTAAGAATGAAATCTTCAAAACGAGAGGGGTTAATTGTGTAGAAAATGCTTTAGATATTGATAATAGTGTTTGTCCTAAAATTATTAGTAATTACCGTAATTTACCTGGTTATGTTATTCAAGGAGCGGAATTAGAAGCTTATTATCAATCATCGTATTTATTTGGTGGATTGACATATTCTTATGTAAAAGGAAAACGCGATACTTCACCAAGAAATCCATGGAGTAAAACATATACATGGATCGCAGAAACACCACCTAGGAAAGCAACCGCTACTTTAGGCTTTAATATTCCAGAATATTATTTTACAGCAGGTTGGCGTGCTGAGTTTGTGAGAAAGCAAGATAGATCACCACTATCTAATGATTCTAAAGCATCATATTGGGCATTACCTTCTTCAAAAGGGTATAGCCTACATAGTGTATTCTTCTCTTGGAGTCCTACAAAGATTAAAGGAATGAATTTTAAAGTCACTGCTGATAATTTATTTAACCGACCGTATTATCCTTACTTAGGAGAATTAGCTTCAGGAACAGGTAGGAATGTCAAATTTAGCCTGACTCAGCAATTTTAAAATAAAGCCCGATTGAATCCAAATCGGGCTTTATTTTTTATGCGGTCGCTTGTTTCATTTTTTGCGTAAACTGCGCTAGTTCCGCTAAGCAGGCTTGTGGGTCATGGCGATATTTTTCAATAATTTGAACGGTAGCGGAACCCGAAATAGCGCCATTGACGCC